>DATFMW010000198.1:0-6011 GCA_035266765.1 Gaiellaceae bacterium
GAGCACGCCGCAGCCGGCGGCCTCGTGGGCAGCGGCGGCGCCCCGGTCGGCCGCGAGCGCCTTTGCGGTCGCGCCGAGGTCGAGCTCGGTTCCGGGCGGCACACGGACGAGCGATCGCTCCTCGTCGAGCTCGACGACCCGCCAGCCGGGGACGCGGTCGAAGCGCAACTCGAACCCGTCGGGGTCGCGAGCGGCGACGAGGCGGAAGGTGCGGTCGTAGCCGGCAAGCCGCAGCGTGCGACCGACCGTCGGGTCGACGAGCCCGTCCGTCGCAGCGGCGGCGGCGAGCGCGACGCGGAGCGCCTCGAGCAGCAGCGGCCCGACGCGGACAGCCTCGCCGGCGGCGCGATTCACTGCAGCGAGCCCGCTGTCGTCCCGGAAGCGGCTGCACGCGAGATCGATCGCGGCAAGCTCTCGCTCGACGGCGGCCGTGGCGGCGGACAATGCGTCGGACTCGGCGACGGCAACGACGGCCGTCGTGCCGAGCGCCACGAACGATGCGACCGTAGTCACGAGCCTCCGGAGACGACGACCGGCGGGCTGGGAGTCGGCGCCGGCGCGACGGGAGCCGGCGCCGGCGCGGGCGCCGGGGCAGGCGCGGGCGCCGGAGTGGGTACGGGCGTGGGTGCCGGAGCGGACTCGGGCGCCTGGTCGTCGCCCAGCGCCGGTGTCGACGCGGCAACGGTCGACGCGGCAACGGTCGACGCACGGCGGTGGACGCGACGGTGGTGTTGCGCCGGCAGGCGGAGGCTCAGCGGGCGCGCAGGCGGGGGCGGAGTCGTCCGGGCCGCCTTGCGGCCGGGGACGGCACTCGCTGCGAGTCCGGCGAACGCGGCAGCGAGCGCGGCGCCGATCGCGGTGGCCAGCGTCGTCAGCCGGCGCAAGCGCTGAAGAGCGGCGTCACGTGCCTCGGCAGCTCCGTGTCGGCGGAATGCCACGCCTCAAGTGCAGCAGCGAGCGATGAGACGGCGATGAACGGCCGGACGACCGCCGTCTCATGCCGAGCCGGGCACGTCCCGCCGGGACACGTCCGGTATCTGATACCCGACGTGTCCCGAGCGGCCGTCAACCGAGTGGACGATCGCGGCGGAGACACCGCGTCTACATCGCCTAGACACGTCCACTCGAGCCATGTCCGGTACCTGATACCGGGCATGGCCGGAACGGACAGGCGCCGACCGGTACCCGGCTACGCGCGCGCCGGACGGCGGTGCTCGGACGCGCGCTCCACGACGGCGCCCGCGGACGGGACGGCGATCCAGACGTCGGCACCGCTGCCGGGCCGGTTCCGGGCGCCGGCCGAGCCGCCGTGGGCGCGTGCGATCAGGTCGACGATCGAGAGTCCGAGCCCCGTGCCGCCGCGGCCGCGCGCCTCGTCGGCGCGGCTGAACCGGTCGAACGCCCGCTCGACGAACCCCTCCGGGAAGCCCCCGCCCTCGTCGGCGACGTGGAGGCCGACGAGACCCTCGGCGTCGGCCGCGTACAGCACGACCGGTCCGGCTCCGTAGGCGAGCGCGTTCTCGACGAGGTTCCCGAGCGCCTGTTCCACCCGCACCGGATCGGCCTCGAGGACGGCGTCGGTCTCCTCGTACCGCACCTCGCGGCCGTGCTCGCGCACCCGCGTCTCGAACCGGGCGGTTACCGTCGCGAGCACCTCGGCGGCGGGCACGCGCTCGGGCCGGACGGGCAGGGCGCCCTGGTCGGCACGCGCGATCAACAGCAGGTCCTCGGCGAGCCGGGAGAGCCGCTCCGTCTCCTCGGCGGCCGAGCGCACCGCCTCCTCGAGCTCGTCGTGGGAGCGCGGCCGCCGCAGCGCCAGCTCGAGCTCGGCCCGGAGCAGCGCAAGCGGCGTCCGCAGCTCGTGGCTCGCGTCCGCGACAAAGCGGCGCTCGTGCTCGAACGACGACTGGAGGCGGGCGAGCATGTCGTTGAGCGTGAGTGCGAGGCGGGAGATCTCGTCGCGCGCCGGCGGCACCGGCAACCGGCCCGGCCGCGCGGCGGTGACCGCGGTCGCCCGGCGGCGCATCGCCTCGACCGGCCGCAGCGCTCCGGCGGCGAGCCCGTAGCCCGCGAGCGCGGTCAGAAGCAGCGCGAGCGGAAGGATGAGGATCAGCTCGTGGCGCAGATGGTCGAGCGACTCGTCGCGCGCGGTGAGCGGCCGCGCGACGGCGACGGCCCCGCCGCCCGTGGCCGGGATCGCGAGCAGTCGCCACTCGCCCTTCGGCGCCGTGAGCTTGACGGACTCATGGACGCGGCCGCCACCCGCAACCCGGGCCGCATCCTGCGGCGAGAGCAGCGGTGCGAGCCCGATCGCCGTCGAGCGGAGCACCCGGCCGTTCGTGTCGAGCAGCTGGGCGAGCGTCGTGCCGCCGCTCACGTCCGGGTCGACGAGCCCATGCTCGTCGTGGGCGTGCGCGGCTGCCTCGTGCGCCTGCGATCGGAGCGCCTGGTCGACCGACGCGAGCAGCTCCCCGCTGACGCGGTGGTAGACGAAGAGGCCGACGCCGGCGAGCACGACCGCCATCGCCGCCGCGAACGCGAGCGTCAGCCGCACCCGGATGGGGAGCCTGCTCACGCCGGTTCCCGCAGCCGGTAGCCGACGCCGCGCACGGTCTCGATCGAGTCGCAGCCGAACGGGCGGTCGATCTTCTCGCGCAGGTAGCGGATGTAGACGTCGATCACGTTCGACCGGCTCTCGAACGCGATGTCCCAGGCACCGTCGAGGAGCTGCGCGCGCGAAAGGACCGCGCCGGGCCGGCGCATGAACAGCTCGAGCAGCGCGAACTCCTTCGCCGACAGGTCGAGCTCGGTGTCGCCGCGCCAGGCGCGGTGGGAGCCCGGGTCGAGGCGCAGGTCGCCGGTCACGAGCACCGTCGGCCGCTCGACCGGGGCGCGACGGGTGAGCGCGCGCATCCGGGCGAACAGCTCCTCGAACGAGAACGGCTTCGGCAGGTAGTCGTCGGCGCCCGCGTCGAGGCCGGCGACGCGGTCGTCGACGGCATCGCGCGCGGTCAGCATCAGCACCGGGCTCCACACGCCGCCGCCGCGAAGACGCTTGCAGACCGCGAACCCGTCGAGCCCGGGCAGCATCACGTCGAGCACGATCGCGTCGTAGGAGACGGCGTTCGCCATCCAGAGCGCCTCCTCGCCGCGGTCGGCGACGTCGACGGAGTAGCCCTCCTCGCGCAGGCCGCGCGCAAGCAGGGCCGCCAGCTTCGCCTCGTCCTCGACCACGAGCACACGCATGTGTTCATTGTCGCTCCAGGTCTCTGAAAGAGCGATGAACGTCCGTCTCATGGCGGCTTCATCGATGGCTGCTCCACTTCGGCCCGTGGATCTCGACCTCCCCGTCACACGCCGCGACACGCTTCCGCGCACGGCGCGCACCACCTCTCCGGATCGAGCCACCGCGACCGGCGGCTCGGCGGGGAACGAGCGCCTCACCGCCGGCGCCGCCGTGATGCTCTTCGCGCTGCTCGCCGCCGAGGGCGTGACGATCCTCATGCTGCGGCCGCTCTTCTCGGCGCATGTGTTCATCGGCATGCTGCTGATCCCGCCCGTGGCGCTGAAGCTCGCGAGCACCGGCTGGCGGATGACCCGCTACTACACCGGCTCGCGCGCCTACCGCGAGAAGGGCGCGCCGATGCTGCCGCTGCGCCTGCTCGCGCCGGTCGTCGTCGCCTCGACTGTCGGCGTCTTCGCGACCGGGGTCGCGCTCCTCGTCGTCGGCCCGGCCGGCGGGATCGTGCTCGGCCTGCACAAGGCGAGCTTCGCGATCTGGCTCGTCGCGACCGGCATCCACGTGCTCGCCTACCTGCCGCGCGTCCCGGCGCTCGCCACCGGGGACTGGCGGTCGCGCCGCCGCTCGCGGGAGCCCGCCGTCGGCGGCTCGAGCCTCCGCCGCTTCCTGCTCGCCGGCACGCTCGTCGCCGGCCTGATCCTCGCGCTCGCGACGATCCGCTACGCCCAGCCGTGGCTGCACTTCATCGCCGCCAGCGGCGGCCACGACGGCTGAGGGAACCCCGGGCTTCCCCTCGTTACTCGCCGCGCAGGGCGGCCTTCATCTCGTCGATCTGGCGCTCGACGCTGCCGCACACGTCGTTGCAGAGCTGCCAGATGCCGTCGTCGACGACCCGGTAGTAGACGTAGTTGCGCTCCTTGCGGCGCGAGACGACGCCCGAGTCGGCGAGGACACCGAGGTGCTTCGAGACGTTCTGCTGCGTCGAGCCGACCGAGTCGGCGAGCTCCTGCACCGACGCCTCGCCTTCCCGCAGCCGGTCGAGGAGCTTGATCCGCATCGGCTCGCTCAGGAGGCGGAAGCGGCGCGCGATCAGCTCCGCGAGGTCGTCGGAGAGCGGATGCGGAAGGGCCATCGCGCCAGCGTACGCGACGCGGCGGGGGCGGGGGGAGTCGCTGCCCCGCCCCGCGCCGCGCCGCGGTCCTACGCCGGCGTCGGGTGCGCGCCGTGCAGGTGGATGTGCGCCAGCCGGTCGCCCCAGAGGCCCCAGCCGGCGAGCAGTGCGAGCAGCGCGCCAGGGACGACGAAGAACCACGTGAAGAGCCGGAACGACGGCAGGCTGTTCACCGACTGGTAGTCGGCGACGTTCCCCTGCATCGTCGTGACGAGCGGCTGATACCAGGCGAGCCCGGCGGGCACCTGGGCGAAGACGGACGTGTTCGCGGCCATCAGGCCGATCAGGTTGTTGAAGTCCTGGCCCATCGTCGGCAACGCCGCCAGCGTCTGCGCCATGTTCGGGAACTGCTGCGTGAGCATTCCCTGCACCTGGCCCGGCGTCATGTGCAGCGCCTGCGCGAGCACCGGGACGAGCTTCTGGCCCTCGGTGTACATGCCGGAGAAGCCCTTCGCGTAGCCCTGGAACGTCGCCACCGTCTGGTCGTTGAACGCGGGCGCGACCTTCCCGAGCGGCACGAAGACGTTGTTGTAGTAGTCCGCCGTCTTCTGGACGCTCGACGCCTGCATCAACGGCTGGAAGTCGCTCATCATCCGATCGCCGGCCGCCGTCTTCCCCGGCATCCCGAGCGCGAACGGGGCGATCACGAGCGCCAGTCCGATCACGAGCACCGGCCACAGCACCTTCCGTTCCATCGAGATTCCTCCTTGGTCGGGGCTGTCCTCCGACCGTCGCCACGTCGCCACGTCGGCGTGCGACCCGATCCCCGCAGCGGCCTACTACGTAACCGCGTAGTTGTCCGCACGGGGGCCGGGACGGACTGCCGATGTGCCTGAACACCCCTACGGGCAGGCTGCGTATGAGACCAAGGAGAGTGCAAGTCGATGAAGCGAATGGTCATCCTCGGCGCAGGCACAGGCGGCACGCTTCTCGCGAACAGGCTGCGGCGTCGGTTCGGCGAGGACGAGCTCCAGATCGACGTCGTCGACCGGGATCCGGTGCACGTCTACCAGCCGGGGCTGCTGTTCGTGCCGTTCGGCGAGGCCGACCCGGAGGCGATCGTGCGGCCGCGGCAGGCGCAGCTGCGCGGCGCGATCGGCTACCACCAGACCGGGATCGAAGCCGTGTCGCTCGGTGAGGAGCGAGTGCTGCTCGAGAGTGGCGACTCGCTCCCCTACGACCTCCTCGTCGTCGCGACCGGCACCCGGCTGCTGCCGGGTGAGACCGAGGGAATGCTCGGCGACCACTGGAACGAGTCGGTCTTCACGTTCTACGACCTGCCGGGCGCGACCGCGCTGCGCGACGCGCTCGCGCGCTTCGAGGGCGGGAGGCTCGTCGTCGACATCGTCGACATGCCCATCAAGTGCCCGGTGGCCCCGATCGAGTTCGTCTTCCTCGCCGACTGGTTCCTGCGCCAGCGTGGCGTGCGCGAACAGACGACGCTCACGCTCGCCACACCGCTCGACGGCTGCTTCACCAAGCCGATCGCCTCGAAGCACCTGACCTACCTGCTCGAGGAGAAGGGGATCGAGCTGGCGGTCGAGTTCAGCGCGGGCGAGGTGGACGGGGGCAACGGGCGACTCGTCTCCTACGACGGGC
>DATFMW010000199.1:0-5418 GCA_035266765.1 Gaiellaceae bacterium
CCGACCTGCGCGCGGCGAACACGCTCGCCGTGCAGGCCGCCAACTCGGCCGCGTGGGTGGGGTCGCACAACGCGAAGGGCTGCGCGCAGTTCGGGCCCGCCGCCTCCAAGCTCGCAGCCGCCTCCACCGCGGCCCAGGCGATCTTCCAGCGGTACCGGCAGGCGAAGAGCCGCTACGGCACCCAGGAGGAGATCCGGCTCGTCAACACGCTCAAGCAGGCGCTCGCCGAAGCCCGCGGCAGCCTCGCGAAGGCCTCCGGCGAGACCGCCACGGTCTCTGCCGCGGAGCGCCGGGCCGCGACCGCCGAGGTCGGGGCGTTCCAGCAGATCGTCGCCCGCTACGCCGAGGGGCGGCTCGGCGCCGCAGGGCTCGCCGACGTGCTCACCGGCAAGGGCTTCAGAACGATGAAGAACTCCGTCGTCGCGAAGATCCAGACGAAGATCCGGAGCAGGGCCGAGGCCGAGCTGCGGCGGCTCACCGGTCTGCGCATCCGCCTGAACGTCCCCCTGAAGCAGCAGATCCACGACTTCATGGAGGCCGAGCTCTCCCGGCTCGCCTCCAGGCTCGCGATCGCGGCCGGGCCGGCCGGAATCGTCATCTCGCTCGTCGGAGCGAGGATCGTGCACGTCGTCGGTGCCGCGCTCGACCGCATCCTCAAGCGCGGCAACGTCGTCGGACGGGCGAACAGGTCGCTCCGCGGCCTCGAGAACCTCCGCCGCACCCTGACCGCGCTGCCCCCGAACGCGCCGGTCGACAAGGCGCGCGCCGCGATCCGGAACGCCGAGCGCGAGCTCGGGCGGACGTCGTTCCTGGAGGCCGACCTGAAGCGGACGGGACGTACGGCGCTCCTCGCCGAGCTCACCGCCGCCAAGACGGCGCTGACCCGGTGGGTCTTCCTCTCGAAGCACCGGTTCCTCGTCGACTCCGACCTCCTGCGCGAGAACTTCGCCGCCGACGCCGCGCTCGCCGCAGCCGCCGGCACCGACGCGGAGCGGTTCGCCACGAAGCTCGGCTGCACGATCACGACGACGCCCGCGCCGCCCTCGACCGGCGGCCCCGGCAAGCCGCCGACGGCTGCGGTCTGCGTCCCGGGCTCGATCCGGATGGAGTACTCCACCATGTTCGGCGTCAAGCTCGGCGAGTACGACGCGTCCTTCCAGGAGCTCGTCACCAGGAACGAGTACGCGGCCAAGTGCCTGTGGGTCGCCGGCGGCGGGCCCACCGACGAGGCGTTCGTCGTGTTCATCGACTTCGTCCCCGACGGCGTCCAGGGCGCTCTGCCCTCGGGCGCCTGCACCGGCCGGCAGGACTCGCCGCCCTTCTACTACAGCCACAAGCGGTACCTCACCGTCAGCGGCGGCCCGCGGAAGTACTACCAGGCGGCGGTCGCCGGCAACGAGACGATCCTCAAGGGCGTGCTCGCGGCGGCCGAAGCCGCCGGCGTCGGCAAGGCCTGCAAGTAGCCCGGGCCGGTGGACGGCCGGCGTTGCCGTCCACCGGCTCCCGCTGTCGCCTCGGGACTCCGGCCTCGCTAGCCGATCCGCACCGAGACGAGCTTCCGGTTGGAGACTCCGCCGAGGACGTTCTCGCCGGGCTTGCGGGCGCGGACGAAGACGACGACGAAGGTACCGCGCTTGTGGGGCAGCGCTGCCCTGGGCCGGAAGGTGAGCGTCGCCCAGCCGTTGCCGTCGGTGGCGACCTCGCCGGCCCTCGTCAGCCAGCCGAACGGGACGCCGACCGCGTAGACGAGGGCGCCCGACACGGGCCTCCCGCCGCTGGTCTCGATCACGTGGAACCGGGCCACCAGCGGCGCGGAGCGGGAGGAGATCCGCTTGGGGACGAACTTCTGCTTGTCAATGAGCAGCCGGGCGGGGAGCGAGACCGAGCCGACCGGGACGGCGGCGCCGACGGTGCGGGCGGGTGGGGTACCGGCAGCGACGACCGCGGTGAGCGCGGAGTTGACCCAGCTCGAGCCGACGCTGTTCGTCGCCTTGACCTGGACGAAGATGCGGTGGCCGACGTCCCCCGCGGCCAGCGTGTACCTGTTGAGGCCGACGCCGATGTGCCCGGAGATCGGTGCACAGCTGCCGCCTCCGGCATCGCACCGTGTCCACTGGAAGAGGTAGGTGACCGGCGTGGAGCTGTTCCAGTGCCCGGTTGCGGCCGTCAGGGTGTCGCCCTGGCGAGCCGTGCCGGAGATCGTCGGCTTGGCGGTGTTCTGCGGGACGCCGGGGGCGATCGTGGCCGTCGGACGCGTGGTCACGGACGTCCTGCCGCGGCTGTTGGAGGCGGTGGCGGTCACCCGGAGCCTGTGGTTGACGTCGCTCAGGGTCAGCCGGTAGGTGCTGTTCCGGGCGTTCCGGATGGTGCTGCAGTGCTTGCCGGCGGTGTCGCAGCGGCGCCACCGGTAGGCCACCGCGATGGGGGAGCTGCCGCTCCAGGTTCCCCTCGAGACGGTGAGGAGATCGCCCTGCCGCGCCGTTCCGGAGATCGAGGGCGGCGAGACGCTCACCGGTCTGGTCAGGGAGGCGACGACGCCGGTGGCGGCGGAGCGAACCGTGGCCGCGCCGGCGGAGTTGGTGGCCTTGACCCGGAAGCGGAGCGTGTGGCCGGCGTCCCTCGACCTGAGCGTGTAGGTCTTCCCGGTGGCGCGGGAGATCGTCGAGCAGCTGCTGCCGCCGCTGTTGCAGCGGAGCCACCGGTAGGAGAACGTGATTGGGCTGTCGCCGCTCCAGGCGCCGCTGTCGGCGGTCAGCTTCTGGCCCACCATGGGCGAGCCGGAGATCGCGGGCAGAGCCGTGTTGACCGGCCCGCTCGCCGCCGCGATCGCCGCGGTCTGCACGGACACGGCCATGGTGGCGCCGGCGCTGTTGGACGCTGTGACGACGACGCGCAGCGTCGCTCCGACGTCGGTCGTGGCGGGCGGGTAGGTCGGGTCGGTCGCGCCGGAGATCGGCGTGCAGGCGGCTCCGGTCGGGTCGCAGCGCTGCCACCGGTAGGCGAAGGCGATCGGCGCGGCGCCGTTCCAGCTGCCGCTGGTCGTCTGGAGCGTGGCGCCCTGTTGGGCGGTGCCGGACACGGACGGCGGCGACGTGCTGAACGGTGCGGATGCGGCGGTCGCGACGACGGCCTGCGTCGCGGCCGAGGTCGCCTGCGCGGTACCCGCCGTGTTGGAGGCGGTCACGACGATCGTGAGCGTGTGGCCGACGTCGGCCGCGGACGGCGTGTACGTCTGGGCGGTCGCGCTCGAGATGTCGGCACAGCTCGCGCCTCCGGCATCGCAGCGCTGCCACTGATAGACGAAGGTGAACGGCGTCGTGCCACTCCAGCCTCCGGTGGAGGCTGCCACCGTCGCGCCCTGGACCGCGCTGCCGACGATCGTCGGCAGTCCCGTGCTCGCGGGTGGGGTCGCGGCCGTCCTGCCGGTCGCGGCGCCGCTGCCCGCGGAGCCGGAGAGCGCGACGGCCGCTCCCATCACGGCGCTTGCCGTGAGCACGGCAAGACTCGGACGCCGCCGGCGCCCAAGGAATGTCGTTCTCATCATTCCTCCAATCACTGCTCGGCCAGCGAGCGCCGCGATGGAGCAGCGACGACACCGTAGAAACTGACCGGTCAGTCAGAATGTACCATAGAGCCGTGCCCAAGATCACCGAATCGCAGCGAGAGGCCCGCCGCCGCGCGTTCCTCGCCGCCGCGCTCGAATGCCTCAGGAACCAGAGCTACCGCGACGTCACGGTCGACACGATCTGCGCGCTCGCGGGGACGAGCAAAGGCTCCTTCTACCTCTACTTCGCCAGCAAGAAGGAGTTGCTGCTCGCCCTCCTCGACGAGCAGGCCGCCGCGTTCGAACAGCAGATCGGCAGGCTCGAACGGCGCAGCGACTCGAGCGCCGCGTTCCTGCGTGCCTTCGCCCACAGCCAGTTCCGTCGCGTCCGGGACCCGGCGAACGTGCAGCTTCACGCCGATCTGTGGGGACTCGCCGCGACCGAGCCGGACATCGGGGCCCGCCTGGCCGAGGTCAACGCGCGCCAGCGGACGCTGCTCGCCGGCTGGATCGAGCGGAGCATCGAGCAGGGTGCGATCCCGCTCGATCCCGCCCTCGCCCACGCCTTCGCCGCGGCCCTGCTCGCGCTCACGGAGGGCCTCGTCGTCCATCGCAGCCTCGACCCCGCCGCCTTCCACTGGACGCGGATCGGCACTCTTCTCGACACGGCGCTCACCGCGATCGAATAGGCCCGGGGTAGCGGGCGGCCGTGCCCCGTCTCAGGAGCCGGCGGCTGCGAGGCTCGACCGGATCGTCGCGGCCATCTCGTGCGGGAGGTCGGTCTCCAGCACGTGAATCTGGCGCTTCGTCAGGTGCGCGAGCTCACCGCCGAGCAGCACCGCGTCGCAGCGCCGCACCTGGAAGTCGGTGAGCTCCTCGCGCATGACCATGTAGTACGCGTCCGACGGATAGGCGGACTGCGGGCCGGCGTGGGCGAGGTACACGCGCGAGGTGCGGACGAACGAGCGCGCGTCGACACGGCACGTCGGCGAGTCGGAGCTCGCCGCCGAGACCGTGATCCTGCCCGGCGGGAAACCCGCGTAGGCCGGCACCGTCGTCACCCGGGCGCCGGCGTCCCCGGGCGGGGACGAGGCGCCGCAGCCGGTCAGAGCCGCGGCCGCGACGACGGCCGCTGCGGCGACCGCGAGCGCGCGCACCATGCGTTCGAGCCTACTCGCCCCAGCCGGCCCGGCCGAGTGCCGGCGGCACGACGTACGTGCAGATCCGGCAGCCGACGCGATACGACGTGAAGATGCGGACGGCGCAGTCGGCGACGAGCGCGGCGAGGAGCGGCCAGAGGCCCGTGACGGCGTATGCGGTTGCCAGAGCCGCCGTCAGCCCGGCGCCCACGCGAACCGCGCGCTTGTCGAGCATCTGGCTGGAGATCGGGCAGATCAGAGTGGACATTCGGCTTCTCGGATTCATCCGGCGGACAGCCGGAGGCGAGGGACGCTACGCCAACGCAGCGTCTGCGTCTATTGGCAGGACATCTAGCCGCCGAGGGCGGCGCGGGCGGTGCGCAGGGCCGCGTCCGAGATGGACGGTGCCGCCGGGACGTCGCCGGGCGCGGACTCGAGGCGGTCGAGCGCGTCGAGCAGCGGCTCCGCGCGCGCCGCGCCCGCTCCGACCGGGTCGGCGATCGCCAGCGCGTCCGGGTCCGGCGGCTCGACGCCCATGCCGCGCTCGCGGGTGAGCAGGTCGGCGAGCCGGACGGCGGCGGTGACCGGCGCGACCGGGGCGTTCTGCTCGTGGTCGCGAATCGTGTGCCTGAGCGAGTGCGGGTAGCTCCAGCGCTCTGCGACCGTGGCGCCGAGCTCGGCGTGCGTAAAGCCGAGGAGCGCCTCCTCCGCCTCCGCGAGCCGCTGGCCGCGCCC
>DATFMW010000200.1:0-5533 GCA_035266765.1 Gaiellaceae bacterium
CGGAGCCCGCGAGCGCCGCGAAGACGACGAGCCCCGCGACACCGCCGAGCGCGAAGCCGGCCGCGGCGGTTCCGTAGCTGTCGAGTGCGGCGAGCGCGCTCGCGGCGAGCGCCGCGAGCAGCTGCGCGAAGGCCGCCGGCACGAGGACGACGAGCGCCCGCGACGCGACGTGCGCCGCCTCCGGCGGGAGGCTGCCGGTGATCAGCTCCCCCAGCCGCCCGGAGAAGACGCCGACGAGGACGGACACCGGCACGGCCAGTGCGAGGAACGAGACGGCGTATGCGCGACTCTCGCTGCCGAGCCGTCCCTCGGCGGAGGCGCGCGTGAGGTCCGGCACGACCACCATCCGGAATGCCTGCGCGGCGAGCACGAAGACGAGGTAGACGGCATACGCGGCGAGGAACCCGTCCGTCTTGGCGTTCCGTCCGAACTTGTGCGCGAGCAGCGCGCCGGCGCCTGCCGCCGCGAACGCGAGCACGATCTGCGCGAGCCCGGTGAGGAGACCGCTGCGAACGGCGCTGCGCCGGCGCCAGCGGCTCGTGCCCGTCGATGTCACCCGCCGATCAAAGCAGACGCCTCACGTGTCCGTAACACGGGGCTTGTACCCTTCTCGCGTGCGCGTCCTGGTCACCGGAGGCGGGGGATTCCTCGGCTCGCATCTCGTCGAGCGCCTGCGCGAGGACGGCATCGAGCCGTTCGTCGCCCGCCGGCGCGACTACGACCTGACCGTCGCGGCGGACACGGAGCGATTGTTCGCCGAGGCGCGCCCCGAGCTCGTCCTGCATCTCGCCGCCGAGGTCGGCGGTATCGGCGCGAACCGGGCGAACCCGGGCCGCTACTGGTACGCGAACCTGATGATGGGCGCCCACGTGCTCGAGCAGGCGCGGCTCCACGACGTCGCGAAGACCGTGCTGCTCGGGACGATCTGCGCGTACCCGAAGTTCGCGCCGGTGCCGTTCCACGAGGACGACCTCTGGAACGGCTACCCGGAGGAGACGAACGCGCCGTACGGCGTCGCGAAGAAGGCGCTGCTCGTCGGCGCACAGGCCTACCGCGAACAGTACGGGACGAACGCGGTCTACCTGCTCCCCGTGAACCTCTACGGCCCGGCCGACAACTTCGACCCGGCGACCTCGCACGTGATCCCGGCCCTGATCCGGAAGATGGTCGAGGCGGAGGAGCACGGCGAGAGCGAGATCGTCCTCTGGGGCGACGGGAGCCCCACGCGGGAGTTCCTCTACGTCCAGGACTGCGCCGAGGCGATCTGGCTCGCTGCGCAGCGCTACGACGGCGCCGAGCCGGTCAACGTCGGCACCGGCGAGGAGATCTCGATCCACGACCTTGCCGCGCTCGTCGCCGAGGCCACCGGTTACACAGGTGGCATCGCCTGGGACACGTCGATGCCGAACGGCCAGCCGCGCCGCCGCCTCGACGTGAGCCGTGCCGAGGAGCTGTTCGGCTTCCGCGCGCGCACACCGCTGCGCGAGGGGATCGAGCGAACGGTCGCGTGGTTCCGGTCCCAGGTCGTCTCCGCCTGATGTCGGTGCCCGCCGAGACACGCACGCAGCCGGCCGGATTCCAGGCGGCACGCCGAGCAGCGGCGCTCGCGGTCGCGCTCAAGGACGGGCTCGCGACGACGGCGCCCATCCGCGTGCTCGTGCCACTCGTGGTCGTGCAGTGGCTCGCCGTCGCCGCGCTCGCCCTCTCGGTCGGGCACAACGGCTGGATCTTCTACCAGGGCGGCGACCAGCTCTGGCTCTACACGACGGGCTGGCTGCTCGCGCACGGGCACCTGGCCCAGCCGCTCGTCGGATACGGGCTGCCCACGTTCCTCGCACCTCTCGCTGCGATCTTCGGCCCGAACTTCGCGCAGGCGCTGCCGGCGATCGTGATCCTCCAGTTCCTGTTCCTGCTGCCGATCGCGCTCGTGACCGCGTACGGGATCGGGGCGCGGCTCGGTGGGCGCATCTTCGGCTACTGGACGGCGGCGGCCTGGATCGCTGCCCCGTTCATCGGGATCGAGTACACGAACGTCGGCTACCACCAGCGGTACACGGAGCTGACGCTGCCGCAGGCGTTCGGGCTGACGGGAATGGCGGACTTCCCCTCGATGGTCGCGCTCATGGTGTCGGCGTACCTGCTGCTGCGGGTCATCGACGGCGGCGACTGGACGGACGCGGCGCTCGCGGGTCTCGTGGGCGGCTTCGCGATCGGGATCAAACCGTCGAGCGCCCTGTACCTCGGCGGCGTCGGGCTCGCGTTCCTGTGGTCGCGCCGCTGGCGGGGCGCAGCCCTCTTCGCGGCCGGTCTCGCCCCGACGGTCGTCGTCCTCACGGTCTGGAAGTGGCGCGGCTACGGCTACCTGCCGCTCATGCACCAAAGCCTCGGGCCGACGGAGCGCCTCGCAGCGGGCGCGTCCAGCCTGCCGATGGCGTTCATCGGGCATCACTACGTCCAGCTCGACTGGCACCACCTGCACATGCAGATCCTCTCCCTGCAGGAGCACTTCTTCAGCTCGCGCCTCGTCGAGTGGTTCAGCTTCGCCGGGGTCGTGGCACTCCTACGCGTCTCGCGTCCGGCCGCGCTCCTCTTCGGCGGCTGGTGGTTCGCCTACGTGATCGGGAAGGGGACGTTCCCCGATGCCAGCATCGACGACTCGAGCCTGCTCCGGCTGATGATCACGGCCGGGCCCGCATTCCTGATGCTGCTCGCGGCGCTGCCGCTCCTCCTGCCGCGCATGCCGCAGCGGCTGCGCCGCAGCGCGCCGACACCGTGGGCGCCGCCGCGCGTGCGGATCGGCGCGATCGCAGCCGGCGTAGCCCTGTTCGCGCTCGTGCCGCTCGGGTTCGCGACCGTCGCCACGCCGCTGCGCGCATCCGACGGGCTCGCGTACGTCGTCGCGAACAACGTCCCCGTCCCGGTCGACGACGGGATCCACCTGACCGCGACCGCGTCGGGCGGCTCGGTCGCGCTGTCGTGGCCCGCGGCGCATCCGAGCGGCGGCCGGGTCTTCTACCGCGTCTTCCGCGGCCAGGCGGGGGCCGCACCCGACTGCTCGACGTTTCCCGGCCGTGCCGTGAACTGCGTGCTGCCGATGACGATCGTCGGCACGACGCGCGACGGCTCGTTCGTGGACAAGCCGGGCGCCGGAAAGTGGGCGTACCGGATCGGCGTCGCCGCGAACTGGCTGAACGACACGTCCTACGGCGACGTCTACGTCCTGAGCCCCGAGGCCGACGCAGCGACGACCGGCTAGCCTTCGCCGCGCTCGCGCAGCTCCCGCTCGAGCAGCGCCAGCCGCTGCGCGAGCACGACGTTCTCGTCGGAGAGGCGCGAGATCACGGTCGAGTAGTGCAGGAGCACGGCCAGGATGAACAGGATCCCGACCGCGAACAGCACCGCGGGCGGGTAGCTGCGCACGCCCACCCAGCCGGCGATCGTGTTCAGGCCCTCCCGCCAGGCCGAGAGCACCGTGAGGATGACGCCGGTCGCGAGCCAGAGCAGCGCATAGCGCTCACGCAGGCGGCGGCTGCGGATCAGCTCGAACACGACGACGAGCAGCGCGAACGAGGCGATCGAGCCGAGGATCGAGACCGCAAGCGGCGTCACGACGCCCCATCCTCCAGGAGGTCGGCGCGGCGGAAGAGCCCGACGAAGATCGCGAGCAGCACCTTGACCATGTAGTAGATCGAGCGGAGCGCGGTGATCGATGACCGGCCGCCGCCGCGCTCGCGCATCGTCACGGGCACCTCGGCGAGCCGGAGCCGGTGGCGGAAGACCATCACCGTCGCCTCGACCTCGGGATAGTCGTGCGGATAGTCGCGGGCGAAGAGCGCGATCCCGTTCCTGTTCAGCGCCTGGAAGCCGGAGGTCGTGTCGGTGACACGTTGGCCGACGATGCGCGAGACGACGGCGGCGAGGATCCGGATGCCGACGCGGCGGGAGCGGGACGAGCGGTAGCCGTCCGGGCCGGCGGCGGCGAAGCGAGAGCCGACGGCGATGTCGGCCTCGCCGCGCAGCACCGGCGCGAGCACGGCGCCGAGCTGCGCGGGATCGTGCTGCCCGTCGCCGTCGACGCGGACGGCGAGATCGTAGCCCTGTTCGAATGCGTAGCGGAAACCGGTCTGGACGGCGCCGCCGATGCCGAGGTTGAAGGGAAGACGAAGCACGCGCGCGCCCTTCGCGGCGGCGACGGCGGCGGTGCGGTCGGTCGAGCCGTCGTCGACGACGACGACGTCGAGGCCCGGGTCGAACGTCCGGAGCTCGTCGATCACACGCGGGACGGTCTCCTCCTCGTTCAGCGCCGGCACGATCGCGACGCGGCGCAACTCGGCGAGCCCGGGTAGCCCCGCCGCCGGGGCCGGCTGCACGGCGAGGTCAGGCACCGGCGGCCACCGGGACGCCCAGGCCGAGGAGCTCGAGCAGCCGCCGCGCACGGTGCGCGTACGTGTGCTCGTCGAGCACGCGCTCGCGGGCGCGGCGGCCCATCTCCTGCGCCTGCGCCGGGTCGGCGAGAAGCGCACGGTACGCCTCGATCGCCTCGTCGGCGTCGCGCACGACGAGCAGCTCGCTGCCCGGCTCGAACCAGCGCTCGATCCCCTCGTGCGGGTTCGAGACGATCGCCGCCGCGCACCCGGCGAGCTCGAAGGGGCGGACCGTCGAGGAGCCCGGCACGGTCGCATGCGAGCGGCGGGTCACGTTGAGGTTGACCCGCGCCGCCGAGATGGCGCGCGGGAAGACGTTGTAGGGGATCGGCCCGAGCACGCGCGCCGTGCCGACGTCGCCGCGGAAGTCCTCGCCGCCGAGGGCGAAGCTCACGTCCGGCAGCCGGCGGCTCGGCTCGCCGACGAGCTCCCGCATCCACTCGCGCCGGAACTTGTCGCCGTAGCCGTAGAAGAACACGTCGTGCTCCGGCTCGACGGGCTGCGGCGCGAAGAGCTCCGGGTCGATCGCCCAGTACAGCGCCTCCGCGCGGCGGGCGCCGAGCTCGAGCAGGCGCGGGATGCCGCCCTCCGAGTTCGAGAGCACGAGGTCGTACTCGGACGGGTCGGCCCCGTGGTAGGTGTTGAAGCCGGTGTCCATGCCGCCGAACTCCGGCAGGCTCATCGGCACGTCGCCGTCGTAGAAGACGACCGGCACCCCGAAGCGCTCGCGCAGCGCCGTCGGAATCCCGCGCAGATGGCTCATCGGCACGGTGAAGACGACGACGGCGTCGACGTCCCGCTCCCGCTCGAGGATCCGCTCCAGGTGCCGCTGCCAGCGCGGCGTGACCGTGCGCCAGATCGTCTCGCGGACGAGCCGGTCGGCGCGCGTGTCCTCGGGCGAGTCCTCGGCGCGGCGCAGGTAGCGGTCGCCCTTCAGCCGGGCGACGGCGCCGCGTGCGGCCGCGAACGCCTCCGCCTCGCGGTAGAGCGGGTTCGGCGCCGTCCGCCACCACGGCGACTCGATCGGGCGACCGCGGTACGGCGTCACGATCAGGTCGATCCCCGCGTGCGCCATCCCCTTCCAGAGCTGCCACCACGCGGGCGTGCAG
>DATFMW010000201.1:0-2501 GCA_035266765.1 Gaiellaceae bacterium
CGACCCGGAGACGCTCGGCCTCGTCAACCGGTTCGAGGAGCTCCAGGCGGCGGCGCGCGGCACCGAGCTCGAGCCGCACCTCGTCGGCGAGCTGATCGCCTCGGAGGTCGAGGTTCGCACCGGCCGCTGCGAGACGTTCGCGGACGCGGCTACCCGTCTCGGGGAGCGCCGGACGCAGCTGCGCGGGCTCGCCGACTCTCTCGGCATCGACCTCTCCGCGGTCGCGACGCATCCCTGGGCGCCGTGGCAGGAGCAGCGGATCATCGACACGCCGCACTACCGCCGCAACGACGAGCTCCTCCGCTACGTCGTCTGGCGCAACAACACCTTCGGGCTGCACGTGCACGTGGGCGTGAACGGGCCCGACCGCGCGATCCGCGTCTGTAGCGCCCTGCGCAACTACCTGCCCGAGCTGCTGGCGCTGTCGGCGAGCTCGCCGTTCGTGGAGGGGGTCTTCACGCACCTCCACTCGGCCCGGACGCAGGTCTTCACGCGCATGTTCCCGCGCTGCGGCATCCCGGACTCGTTCGCCGGCTGGGACGACTGGGAGCGTTACGTCCGCTTCCTCTACGAGACGGGCTCGATCACCGAGCACACGCAGATCTGGTGGAGCGTCCGTCCGCACCTCGCGTTCCCGACCGTCGAGATCCGGATCTGCGACTCGCAGCCGGACCTCGGCGAGGCCCGCTCGCTCGCGGCGCTCTGCTACGCGCTCACCGCCCGGATCAGCCGGGCGTTCGACGAGGGCGAGCCGCTTCCGGACCATCCGCACCGGCTGCTCGAGGAGAACCTTTGGCGGGCGATCCGGCACGGTCTCTCCGGCGAGCTGATCGACCTCGACCGCTCGGAGGTCGTGCCGGCGCGGGCGCGGCTCGAGCAGCTCGTCGAGTGGGTGCGCCCGGTCGCGGAGGAGCTCGGCGTCGCCGAGTGGCTCGCCGTGCCGGAGCGCAACGCGGCCGAGCGGCAGATCGCACGCCACGAGGAGGGTGCCACGATGCAGGAGATCTTCGCCGAACAGGTGAGGAGCGATGAGCGAGTCACAGGCTGAGCAGCCGGGCGGCGGGATGCCGACCGCCGAAGAGATCGTCGCCGAGCTGCGCAAGGCGAAGGTTCCGGACCTGTTGCTGCACACGTGCTCGCTGCTCGCCTCGCTCGGCTACGGCAAGCTCGCTCCGGAGGCGCGCGACCTCGAGCAGGCGCGGCTCGCGATCGAGGCGCTGAAGGCGCTCGCCCCGCTCCTCGGCGAGGCCGAGCGGCGGGACATCCAGCAGGTCGTGGCGAACCTCCAGCTCGCGTTCGCCGAGGCGGCCGCGCCGCCCGCTCCGCCGGCCCCGCCGGCCGACCCGCCGGCCGACCCGCCGGCCGACCCGCCGCCTGCGGAGTAGCGGCCGACTACGATGGATCGCCGTGGGGCAGGCGGCCGCCCAGAAGGTGATCATCGTCGGGCTCGATTGCGCCGAGCCGTCGCTCCTGCTCGAGCGCTGGCGCGACCGGCTTCCGGCGCTCGCCGGGCTCGCCGATCGCGGCGTCTCCGGGCGGCTCACCTCGGTCGTGCCGCCGATCACCGTGCCGGCCTGGTCCTGCATGATGTCGAGCCGGACGCCGGGCGACCTCGGCATCTACGGCTTCCGCAACCGCTCCGACCACACCTACGACGGCGCTTTCATCGCCGACGGCTCGGCCGTGCGGGCACAGCGCCTCTGGGATCTCGTCGGCCGCGGCGGCGGCAGCTCCGTCGTCCTCGGCGTGCCGGGCACCTTCCCGCCGCGTCCGCTGCGCGGCGCCATGGTGGGCTGCTTCCTGACTCCGTCGCTCGAGAGCCGCTACACGTACCCGCCCGCGCTGCGCGACGAGATCCGCGAGGTCGTCGGGGACTACCTCTTCGACTGCACGAACTTCCGCACCGAGGACAAGGACGACCTGCTCCGCCAGGTCTACGAGATGACCGACAAGCGCTTCGCGCTCGCCGAGCACCTCGTCCGGACGAAACCGTGGCAGCTCTTCGCGATGGTCGAGATGGGCACCGACCGGATCCACCACGGCTTCTGGAAGCACATGGACGCCGAGCATCGCAAGCACGAGCCCGGCAACCGCTACGAGCACGCGATCCGCGACTACTACGAGCACGTCGACGGCCTGATCGGGAGCCTGCTCGCACACGTCGACGAGGACACGCTCGTCCTCGTGGTCTCCGACCACGGCGCGAAGCGGCTCGACGGCGGCATCCGCGTCAACGAGTGGCTGCGCCGCGAGGGACTGCTCGTCACGAAGACGGAGCCCGCCGGCGTCACCTCGCCGCGCGAGGCCGGCATCGACTGGGGGCGCACGACCGCCTGGGGCGAGGGCGGCTACTACGCGCGCGTCTTCCTCAACGTCGAGGGCCGCGAGCCCGAGGGGACGATCCCCGCCGCCGACTACGAGTCCGTCCGCGACGACCTCGCACGCCGGCTCGAGGCGATCCCCGACGACGCCGGGAATCCGATCGCGACGCGCGCCTACCG
>DATFMW010000202.1:0-5070 GCA_035266765.1 Gaiellaceae bacterium
CGAGCTCGCCCTGACCCGGCGCACGTTCTCCGACATGGCCGAGCAGCTCTCGAGCGTGTGGCAGGAGCTCTTCGACATGGAGCTCTCGCTCGTCGAGATCGAGTCGCAGGTCGCGAACGTCGAGCTCGCGCCCCCGAGCGAGCCGACCGTGGCGCTGACGATCGAGACGCGCGGCGAGCACAGCTCGTCGACGATGTCGCTGCTGATCCCGCACCGCTCGATCGCCGCGGTGACAAGCCGGCTGAGCGGCCAGTACACGGACATGGGCGACGCGGCGGGGCTCGACGAGACGCTCGGTGAGCTCGTGCGCAGCTCGGTCGGCGCCGTGGAGGTCGATGTGCGCGCCGAGGTCGGCACCGTGGAGCTCACGATCGGCGAGGTGCTCGGACTCGCCGAGGGCGACGTCATCCAACTCGGGACGCCGGCGGGTGCCGGGGTCTACGTCTGCGTCGACGGTGTCCGCCTGCACCGGGCCCGCCCCGGTCGCAGCGGCTCGCGTCGCGCCGTCGAAATCGTCGAGAGGCTGGAGAGGCGAGGATGACCACGGACGAGGCACTGCTCCAGATGGGCGAGTCGACGGCCGAGGCGGTCGCCGGCGTCCTCTCGTCGCTCTGCCCCGACGGGATCGAGAGGGGCCCCGTCACGATCGTGCCGAGCGGCGTCTCGCCGCTCCACTCGATCCCGGCGCCGGCCGTGGCGGCGGACGTCTCGTACGTCAACGGGGTCACGGGCGGCAACGTCTTCGTCACCACGCGGCTGGGCGCCCGACGGCTCGCGGCCGCGATGATGGGGCAGGAGCTGTCCGCGCCCGACGACGACCGCGACCTCGACGAGATCGAGCTCTCGGCGGTCGGCGAGGCGATGAACCAGAGCATGGCCGCCGCGGCGGCCGCCACCGGGACGGTGCTCGGCCAGCCGGTCGAGATCTCCGTCCCCGAGACACGGATGCTCGCCCGCGCCGAAGACGCCGAGGAGGCCTATCCGGCAACCCCCCACGCGACGACCGCGTCCTTCGTCCTGCTCGGCGAGGCGTGCCGTCTGATCCAGCTCGTTCCGAACGCGTTCGTCGTCCGCATGACCCGCGCGCTCTCGAACCGCGTCGCCGAGCAGATCGGCGGCGGCGCGAACGGCAACGAGCCGATCCTCTCGGCCAGCTCGATCCGCGACTTCCCGGTCGAGGTCGGCGTCGAGCTGGGACGCGCCCGGCTGCCGATCGCCCGCGCAGTCGGCCTCGGCGTCGGTTCGCTCGTCGAGCTGAACCGTCAGGCCGACGACCCGATCGACCTCTACGTCAACGGCCGCCGCTTCGCCACCGGCCGCCTGCTGCTCATCGACCAGACCGAATGGGCGGTCCGCATCGAGCGCGTGCTCGACCCGGACGCCGCCTACGAGACGACCCACCGAGGAGGGACCTGAACATGGCCCGTGTGCTCGTTGTCGACGACGCCGCCTTCATGCGGAAGGTTCTGACCGACGCGCTCGCCCGGGGCGGCCACGAGGTCGTCGGGGAGGCCGCGAACGGCAACGAGGCCGTGGTCCTCTATCAGGAGCTGCGCCCCGACGTCATGACGCTCGACATCACCATGCCCGAGAAGGACGGGCTCCAGGCGCTGCGCGAGATCCTCGTCTCCGACCCGGCAGCCCGCATCGTCATGTGCTCGGCGCTCGGACAGGAGAGCAAGGTGCTCGAGTCGATCAAGTCCGGGGCGAAGGATTTCGTCGTGAAGCCGTTCCAGCCCGAGCGGGTGCTCGCCGCCGTCGGCAAGGCGCTCGCCTGAGCCCCGTCGAGTGAGCCCCGTCAAGCCCGGAGCCGGTCTGCCGATGACCGGAGACCGCACTGGGGCCTTCGAGGCCCCCTTCAGACGCGGGGCCGCTCGGCGGTCCCGCGTCACCCGCTTCGCCCTGGCACATTGATGAGGGCTAATTGATGAGGCCGGCGCGGAGCGCTTCGGCGACGGCCTGCGTCCGCGTGCGGGCGCCGAGCTTCGTCAGCGCCTTCGCGACGTGCGCGCGCACGGTCTCCGGCGAGATGAAGAGCTCCTTCCCGGCCTCGTCGTAGGAGCAGCCGTCGGAAAGCAGGCGCAGCACCGAGCGCTCGCGCTCGGTGAGCGCGGGGCGGTCGGTGCCGAGCAGGAGCATCGCGCTGACGACGGGGTCGACGTACCGGCCGCCCTCCACGACCGTCTCCAGCGCGCGGTTGAGCCCCTCGAGCGGCGCCTCCTTGACGACGAAGGCGCGCACGCCGGCGTCGAGCGCCTCGCGCACGGTCGCCGGGTCGCCGTTCCCCGAGTAGACGACGATCGCGGTGTCCTGAGCCGTCCGCGCGGCGCCGCGCGCGATCTCGAGCCCGGACTGGCCGGGAAGCTGGAGGTCGAGGACGGCCACAGAGGGCTGAAGCTCCTGGATCTTGGCGGCCGCGTCCTCGCCGTCAGCCGTGCTCGCGACGATCGTCCAGTTCCAGGCGCGCAGCAGATCGGTCAGCGTCCGCAGCACCGACGGATGGTCGTCGGCGACCAGACAAGTCCGCGCCCTCACAGTGGTGCTCATCGACAGCCTCCAACCCCTGAGTCGACCACCTCCCCGCCCGGGAGGACAACTACGGGAATCATGGCGGCGTACGCACGGTCCGGCAACCCCTACAGTGGGGGAGTCTGCGGCCGATCACGCGGACGTGAGGGAGAACGCTCTCGAGCGCTTTCCGTCCGAGGCGCACCTCGAACCGAGGGTCGTCGACTTCGGGCGCCGCGCCAACGGACGAGCCGACCGGCTGCATGTCGTGGACGCGCTCCGCGAGCAGGCGATGGCGCTCGAGCACGCTCATGCGCTCGCGAAGCTCGGCAGCATCCGCCTCGACGTCGTCGGCCGGCGGGTGCACTGCTCCCGCGAGGCGGCGCGGCTCCTCGGCGAGGAGGACGCCTTCTCGTGCAGCCTCGACGAGTTCCGCGGGCGGTTCGTCGCCGAGCCCGACCGCGAGACGTGGGCCGCGCACGTCGAGTCCGCGTGCAGTCGCGGCGGGACGTTCTCCTTCGAGCATCGGGCGCATCGCCGCTCGGGGGAGCCGTTCGTGGCACGGGTACGCGGGCGCGTCGAGCTCCGCTCCTCCGGCGCCGCGCCCCAGGCGACGGCCGTCCTCCAGGACGTCACCGAGCAGCGCGCGCTCGGCGAGCGCGTCCAGCAGCAGCAGAAGATGGAGGCGGTCGGCCAGCTCGCAAGCGGCATCGCTCACGATTTCAACAACCTCCTGCTCGTGATCGGGGGCAACGCGCAGCTCGCGCTCGCCTCCGGCTCGTCGGGCGCGGAGGAGGAGCTGGCGGAGATCCTGCGCGCCGCCGAGCGCGCGGGCACCCTCGTCCGGCAGCTGCTCGCGTTCTCCCGCGTCGCCCCGCCCGAGCAGCGTCACGTCGAGCTGAACGACGTCGTGCACGGAGTGCTCACGATGCTCGACCGCCTGCTCGAGCGGACGATCGAGATTCGCACGGAGCTGACCCCGGACGACACGACGGTGTTCGCCGACCCGGGCCGGCTCGAGCAGGCGCTCCTCAACCTCGCCGTGAACGCGCGCGACGCGATGCCCGGCGGCGGCACGCTCACGATCTCGACGACGGTCGAGCCCGGCTCGGTCGTGCTCCGGGTCGCCGACACGGGCGAGGGCATGGACGCGGACACGCTCGAGCGGATCTTCGAGCCGTTCTTCACGACGAAGACGGCGGGCAACGGCACCGGGCTCGGCCTACCTGCGGTCTGCGCGGCTGTGGACGAGTCGGACGGCACGATCGGCGTCGTGTCGACGCCGGGCCGGGGCACGACGTTCACGATCGAGCTGCCGCGAGCGACCGACGAGCCGCTCCCGGCCGACGCGCTCGATCCCGGGGCGTTCGCGCACGGCTCCGGCGAGCGGATCCTGATCGTCGAGGACGATCCGATGGTGCGCACCGTCTCGACGGAGCTGCTGACCCGCGCCGGCTACAGGATCGAAGCGGTCGAGACCGGCGAGGAGGCGCTGCGGCTCTTCGACGAAGGCCGGGAGTTCGACCTCCTCGTGAGCGACCTGATGATGCCGAGGATGTCGGGCCCGCAGCTGCGCGCGGCGCTCCGGGGGCGCGGCTTCGAGCTGCCGACCGTCTACATGTCCGGGTACCCCGACGACGACAGCGTGCCGGCCGACGACGCGTTCACCCGCTTCCTGGCAAAGCCTTTCAGCGGCGAGCGGGTCGCCGCTGCGGTGGGCGACCTTCTCCGGTCGCGCCCCGGGCTCGCACTCGTACACCCGCCGCTCGAGAGCACGCTCTGACGGGCGCGACACCCCCGAGCACACGAGGCGCCGCGGCCCGGCTCAACCCATGACTCTTGGCGACGATTACGCGACCGGAATGATTGTCCCAGAGAGGATCGCCGTGCACCTGACCGTGAAGCGCAAGCTGTTCGGCGCGTTCGCCGGCGTCGTGGTGCTCGCCGTCGCGCTCGGCGTCGCCTCGGTGACCATGATCGGCTCCGTGCACCGCAGCGCCGTCGCGGTCGGACGGAACGGCGTCGCCGCCGAGACCTCACTCGCCGCCGCCGGCCAGGTGATGAACAAGCTCCGCAAGGACCAGGTGCACTACTTGATCGCCGCGAACAGCCGCTCGAGCGTCGCCGGCGACATCTCCGCCGATCTGAAGGACATGGCGTCCGTGTTCGGGGCCTACTCCGGTTCGACCGCGCGCGAGCGGCAAGGGCTCCAGCGCTTCGAGTCGGCGTGGCGGGCCTACGTCTCGGCGAGCAAGCCGATGTTCGCGCTCGTCGCGAGCGGCCAGACGCGCGCGGCGGAGACGCTGATCGGCGACGGCGGCCGGGCGGACACGCTCTGGGACCGGATCAAAGCGGCACTCACCTCGTGGCAGTCGGCCACGACGGCGGCCGTCACCGCCGAGCTCGCGACCGCGCAGTCGACGTACTCGACCGCGACGCTCGTCGTGATCGTGCTCGTCGCCCTCACCGCGCTCCTCGGGGCGGGTCTCGCCTTCGGGATCGGCCGCATCCTCAGCCGGAGCATCTCCCAGTTGCTCCGGGCCGCCGACGGTATCGCCGAGG
>DATFMW010000203.1:0-2754 GCA_035266765.1 Gaiellaceae bacterium
CGGGAACAGCCACACGTAGACGGCGAGCACCCGGGCCTTGCGGAGCCGGGCCTCGTCGAGCGCCCAGCGCAGCGCGGCCAGTGACGGCTCCGAGCCGTCGACGCCGACGACGAGCGACTTCGACGTCCCGTCCACGACACCCTCCAGGTTCGCTCGAAAACACCCTCGGCGCGGCGGCACCGCACAGCCATCAGTAGGAGGTCGAAGCCGCGTGCGGATTGTCCGCACCGACCGACTGGATCCCGGGCCGCGAGGGGCTCAGTAGTCCCCCGCGCCGCCGATCATTCGACGTACCGATGGTGCGCGGGTCGCAGCGCCCCGAAGGTCGTCTCGTGACCCCCGTTTCGCCCTCGCTGCGCGAGCCCGGCCCGGCCGCTCCTCCGGCCGCGGCCGCAGTGCTCGGCGGCGGCCTCTCGGAGGCCGAGGCGGCGCGCCGGCTTGCCGCGCGCGGGCCGCCGCCCCGTCCGCCGGCGAGCCGGTCCTACGCCGGCATCGTCCGCGCCAACGTCTTCACGATCTTCAATCTCATCCTCGCCGTGGCGGGCGGGTTGACGCTCGCGTTCGGCGACTGGCAGGACGCGCTCTTCCTCGGCATCCTCCTCGCGAACTCGACGATCGGGATCACCCAGGAGGTGCGGGCGAAACGAGCGCTCGACCGCCTCACCGCCCTCGTGGCTCCGCACGCCGCCGTCGTGCGTGACGGGGTCGTCCGGGCGGCCGCGATCGCGGAGGTCGTGCCCGGCGATCTCGTGCAGGTCGGGCCGGGGGACCAGATCGTCGCCGACGGCCGGCTGGAGCACGCGGACGCGCTGCGCCTGGACGAGTCGATCCTGACCGGCGAGTCGCGCGCGGTCGAGCGGCGAGCGGGCGAGGACGTCCGCTCGGGCTCCTTCGCCGTCGAGGGCGCCGGCGCGTACACCGTCACGGCCGTCGGCGAGGACAGCTACGCCGCCCGCGTGACGGGCGAGGCACGCTCCTTCCGGCACCCGCGCTCGCCGCTCGAGCGGGCGCTCAACCGCCTTCTGCTGCTGCTCGTCACCGTGATGGTGCCGCTCGCGATCGTCCTCGGCTACGCGCTCTGGCACCGGCAGACACCCCTGCACACCGCGGTGCCGACCTCGGTCGCGGCGGTCGTGACGCTCGTTCCGGAGGGCCTCGTCCTGTTGGCGAGCCTCACCTATGCGGTGGCCGCGCTCAGGATGGCCCGCCGTGGGGCGCTCGCGCAGCAGCTGAATGCGATCGAGTCGCTCGCCTCGGTGGACGTCGTCTGCCTCGACAAGACCGGCACGCTCACCGAGCCCACGCTGCACGTCACCGGCCTCGTGGGCCCCGACTCGCTCGCCTCGGCGCTCGGCCGGTACGCCGCCTCCGCGCCGGCGCGCAACGCGACGCTCGAGGCGATCGCGGCCGCCTATCCCGCCGCGCCCGAGCCGGTCGGCGAGCAGCTGCCGTTCTCCTCGAGACGCCGCTTCGGCGCCCAGCGGATCGGCGGCGTCGGCTACGTGCTCGGGGCGCCCGAGCACTTCCGGCTGGGCGAGCTCGCGACGGACGTCGAGGCCGCGGCCCGCGACGGACGGCGCGTGCTCGCCCTCGGGACCGCCGAGCGGCTCGACGAGGAGCGGCCACGCGCCCTCGGGCTCGTTCTCCTCGCGGAGCGGCTGCGGCCGGAGGCCCACGAGACGGTCGCGTGGTTCCGCAGCCAGGGCGTCGAGCTGAAGGTGCTCTCCGGCGACCGCTCCGAGACCGTTGCGTCGATCGCGCGCGACGCCGGCCTCGACGGCATCGCCGCCGACGCCTCGCAGCTGCCGGCCGATCCCGGCGAGCTCCTCCGCCTCGTGCTCGAGCACACGGTGCTCGCGCGCATCTCCCCGCACGACAAGCGGCGCGTCGTCGAGACGCTCCGCGCCGCCGGGTACTACGTCGCGATGGTCGGCGACGGCGTCAACGACGTCCCCGCCCTCAAGGCGGCCCAGCTCGCGATCGCCCAGGGCAGTGGCACGCAGATGGCCCGTGCCGTCGCCGACGTCGTCCTCGTCCGGAGCGAGTTCGCGGCCGTCCCCGCGATGGTCGCCGAGGGTCGCAAGATCCTCCGCAACGTCCAGCGGGTCGCCAAGCTCTTCGTCACGAAGTCGGTGTTCGCCGGCTTCCTGATCCTCTCGGTCGGGCTCACCCCCACGGCGTATCCGCTGCTGCCGCGCCAGCTCACCCTCGCCGCCACGCTCACGATCGGGATCCCCGGCTTCTTCCTCGCCCTCGCCCCGAGCCGTGGCCGCCATACGACGCAGGGCTTCCTGCGCGAGCTCGCCCGTTTCGCCCTGCCGGCCGGCACGGCCGCCGGTCTCGGCGTCCTCTCCAGCTACCTGTTCGCGCTCAACGTCCTCGACCTCCACGTGCCCGAGGCGCGCACGGTCGCGACGACGACGCTGATCCTCGTCGGCCTCTACCTGATCCTCGCGCTCGAGGCCGCGGGCCGGCTGCGCGGCACCGTCATCACCCTCCTGACGCTCGCCCTCTGCGCCGGCTACGCCGCCGTCCTCGCCGCTCCGTTCGCACGCCATTTCTTCGCGCTCGCCGCGCCGACCCCCGCGAACGTCCTGCCGGCGCTCGCCGGCGCGAGCATCGCGATCCTCGGCCTCGCCGCCCTCGACGCGGGGTTCATCCCATTCACCGGGCGCCGGACGCCATAGCCGGCCACGAGCATCCGGGCCGACCCCCACAGCCGCGGCCGTGCGGGAAACCCGTACGCAGTGCCGG
>DATFMW010000204.1:0-3885 GCA_035266765.1 Gaiellaceae bacterium
CGACGATTGCGCGCTCTCCCTGCTGGGGTGAGCCAACCGGGCCGGGACGATCAGATTGTTGGGGATGGTGTATGCGTGGCCTGTACGGCCGACCCCAGTTCGCGAGAGAGGCCGCTGCGCACCCTCGACGCGCTCCTCGACGTCCTCTCGGTCGGCGCCACGCGCGTCGGCGCGACCGCCACTGAGGCGACGCTCGAGGACTTCAGGGCCCGCAAGGCCGCCGGCTGAGCCGCGCCCGGCCCTACGGCCGGAAGCGGTAGACCCGCGCGTCGTGCGGGCCGAGCCAGTCCCGAAACGCGCCGCCCTTGACCGCCACCGTGCGGAAGACCTGCTTGCCCCCGCCGATCGGGGGCGGCGGCGGCTCCTGCACCCACTCGTGCAGCACCGCGCCGGAGGCGATCCCGGCCGGGAGTCCCGTGAAGGCGACCTCGTCGGTGGCGGCGCCCCGGCGGACCGCGATCACGTACAGGAACGGGCCCTCCCGGCGCGCGACGAGCCGGACGTCCTTCGCGTTCGCCTTCACCCGCGCCTTCGCCTGCGGCGCAACGAGCGCCGGCGCAACCGCCGAGGAGGTCAGCTCGGCCAGCAGCGGCCGCAGCACCGTCTCCCAGAACGTCCAGCTCCACCCCGCCTTCGCGTCGGCCGGCGTCGCGACCTGGGTCATGTGCCCGCCGAAGAAGACGAGACCGCGCGCGCCCGCGACGATCGCCTGGTAGGCCATGAAGCGCTCGTCGTGCAGACTCGGGAACCGCGGCACGAGGCCCGGCTTCTGCTTCGTCGGGGCCATGCCGCTCCACGCGATCTGGAGCGTCGTCCACACGGGCTTCGCACCGGCGGCGCGCACCATCTTCGCGGTGACGTCGCCGACGACGCTGAGATCGCGGTTCGCGCCGCCGACATGCTTGCCGGGCGGATAGGAGACCGGGTAGACGTCGGCGCCCGTGATGTCGAACGACGGCCGGTACGGGGTCAGGACGGCGACCGTCCCGCGCGGCGCCTGCGTGACGACAACCGGATGATGAGGATCGAGCGCCCGGAGCTTCCGGTGGGCGCGCACGAGCCCGGCGGCCGGGATGCGCCCGGGCCGCAGAGGATTCGCGGGCTCGTCGATCCCCTTCCACACGCCGAGGCCCGGATGGCCCTTCAGCCCGTTCACGACCTTCACGAGCAGCTTCTCCCGCGCCGACCCCGGCTGCGACGGCAGGTTCGCGAGCGAGCCCAGCCAGCACCAGCAGCGAAGGCCGTGCGCCGCCGCCGCGTCGAAGACCGCCCGCTCCCCGGCGATCTGGTCGGCGGCGAACTCGGCGTCCCAGTCCGGCCGCCCCGTGCGCAGGAAGCTCACGCCGCCGGCGGCGACCTCCGCGAGCGGCCACTTCCCGCTCGGCGCGCGCCGCCCTACGGGCGGCGGGTTCGAGAGCACGATCGGGAACACCCGCTTCCCTTCGACGAGCAGGGCTCCCGTCGGCCGGTGCACCGTGACAGCGCTCACCGTCCCGAGAGCGTAGTGCCGCGGGCGCCTGCGCGCAGGCGCCCGACCGCTACCCTCACCTCCACCGACGGGAGAGGCGATGAAGAACTCCGAGAAGCCGAAGAAGCCCGCGAAGAAGCAGGCGCAGAAGACGCTGAAGGAGCGGCGCAGCGAGAAGCGCGCCGCGCCGAAGAAGTACGGCGCCGGCTGAGCCGGTCTAGAGGCGGCGCGCCCCGACGTAGCGGGAGCCGGGGAACTCCGTCAGCGGCGAGATCTTGACGACGTCGCCCGTCTCCGGCGCGTGCACGAACTGGCCGTTGCCGATGTAGATGCCGACGTGGCTGAGCCCGTCGAAGAAGACGAGGTCGCCCGGCTGGAGCTGGGCGCGCGGCACCGGCGTGCCGTAGCCGTACTGCGCCGCCGACTGGTGCGGGAGCAGGATCCCGAGCTGTGCGTAGACGTACATCACGAAACCGGAGCAGTCGAAGCCGGTCGCGGGCGAGTCGCCGCCCCAGCGGTACGGGATGCCGAGGTAGCGGAGCGCGACCGACGCCGCCTCCGGATGGCCGGGGCCGAGCACCGGCGGCGCGACCGACGCGGCGGCGGTCGTGGTGGCCGCGGACGGGACGGCCGTCGTCGCTGCCGGCTCGGTCGTCGTCGCGGCCGTTGTGACCGCCGGCTGCGGCGCAGTCGTCGTGACCGCAGTCGTGGCCGGAGCGCTCGCCCGCTGGGCGGCGGCCTGCGCGGCGGCGGCCCGCTCGGCCGCCTGCCGGGCGAGGAGGGCCGCCTGCTCGCGGGCGAGACGGGCGCGGGCCTCCGCCGCGAGCCGCGCCTGCCGGGCCGCCTCGCGCTTCTTCATCGCCGCGATCTCGGACTGGATCGAGGAGAGCAGGTGCCTGCGCCGGGTGAGCATCGTCCCGATCTGCCGGCGCTGTCCCGCCAGCTGGGCGACGGTCGCGCGCCGCTTCTGCTCGGTCGCGCGCAGGCGAACCCTCGCCGAGGCGAGTGCGGTCTTCGCCCGGAGGGCGTCGTCCGCGACACGGCGGTCGTACGCGGAGATCGTCTTCACGGCCTCGAGCCGGTCGATCAGGTTCGAGAGCGTCGCCGCGCCCGCGAGCACCTGGACGAGCGTCGGCTCCTCGCCCTTGTAGATCGCGACGAGCCGCTGCGCGAGCCGCCCGTCGGCGACGAGGCTCCGCTTCCGCGCGCGTCCGAGGACGGCCTCGTTCGCGGCGAGCGCGCGCTCGCTCGCGGCGAGCTGGATCTTCGCGCCGTTCCAGGAGTCGACGACCTTGCCGAAGCGAACGTCGAGCGCGTTCACCTTCGCGAGGACGGCCCGCGCCTGCGCCTGCTTCGCTGTGAGCGCAGGCGGCGGCGCCGCCGAGGCGGCCGGGAGCGCTGCGGGCGCCCAGAGGGCAAGGCCCGCCAGGACGCAGAGCGTTTTGCGCACGGACTGCAGCCTTCGCAGCGGCGCCTGCGAATCCTGCGCTCCCGGCCGGCACTCGACCGGCTGCGACTAGAGCTCTCAGGGCTTGAGGATCGGGCGGATCGCCTCGCGGCGCGCGAACGCGCCGAAGGCCTCGCCGATCTGCTCGAGCGGGTACACGTGCGTCAGCAGCGGCTCCGTGCGGACGGCTCCCGAGGCGATGAGCGCGATCATCGCCGGGTAGGCGTTCGGGCTCGAGCGGATGCCCATCAGGTCGATCTCGTCGATCGTGAGGGCGTCAGGCGAGAGCGCGACGGTCTTGCCGCCGCTGAGGCCGAGGAGGGCGACGCGCCCGCCGCGGCGGGTGGCGCCGATCGCCTGGACGACGACCTCGGGCGAGCCCGCGCACTCGTAGACGCGGTCGACGCCGCGGCCGCCGGTCAGCTCGCGGATCGCCTCGACCGGGTCGCCCTGCTCGTAGTCGACGGTCTCCGCGCCGAGCTCGCGGGCGAGCTCGAGCCGGACGCCGCGGCCGACGACGATCACGCGCGAGGCACCGGAGGCGCGGGCGACCTGCGCGGTCATCAGGCCGAGCAGGCCGGGGCCGAAGACGGCGACGGTCGAGCCCGGGTCGAGCCCGGTGCGCCGGACGGCGTGGACGGTCAGCGCGCCCTGGTTGACGAGCGCGCCGGCCTCGTCCGAGACCTCGGGCGGCAACCGGTAGAGAAGACGCGCCGGCCGGACGGCGTACTCGGCGAGCGCACCCTGCGCGGTGTGACCGTAGAGGCGGTGACCCGGCTGGCCCGCCTGGTAGCAGAGGTTGTAGCGGCCCGCCTTGCAGTTCGGGCAGACACCGCAGCCGGCATGGTTCTCGGCCGCGACCCGGTCACCCGGCGCGAGGTCGATCCCCTCGAGGCCCGGGCCGAGCTCGACCACCTCGCCCGCCCACTCGTGCCCCATCACGAACGGCAGCGACGGCGGCCAGCCGCGC
>DATFMW010000205.1:0-4144 GCA_035266765.1 Gaiellaceae bacterium
TTCAGGAGCTCCCAGACGGCGTCGCCCTCGCGCAGCAGACCGGACGGAAGCTCGCGGCCCCAGCACTCGTAGACGAGCCGCTTGATCGCGCCGATCGCACGGGTCGCGCCCGAGGCGAGCTGCTCGGCGATCTCCTGCGCGCGCGCGACCGTCTGGTCCGCGGGGACGACCTCGTTCACGAGCCCCCAGTCGAGAGCCTGCGCGGCCGGCACCTTCATTCCGGTCGCCATCATCCAAAAGGCCCGCTGCGTGCCGACGAGGCGGGTCAGCCGTTGCGTGCCGCCGGCGCCGGGCAGGAGGCCGAGTGCCGCCTCGGGCAGGCCGATCACCGCGTTCTCCGCCATCACGCGAACGTCGCATGCGAGGGCGAGCTCGCAGCCGCCGCCGAGCGCGAAGCGCTCGATCGCCACGACGACTGGCTTCTCCAGCCGCTCGAGCGCGTCCTCGATCTCGATCTGGCGTCGCATCTTCCGGTAGGTCGAGCGCGTGTGGTCGCTCATGACGTCGAGGTCGGCGCCCGCGCACCAGCGGTCGTTCGCGCCTCTGAAGAGGATCGCCCGCGCGTCCGGGTCCTCGGCGAGCTCGTCGACGACCTCGAGCAGCTCCTCGATCAGCTCGGGGCTGACCGCGTTCACGGGCGGGCGGTCGAGGGTGATCGTGACGACGCCGCTCTCCGCCCGCTCGATCGACATCGTCGTTGTCTCCTGAATACCCATTGCTCGAATCTACGCTCCCTTCCAGCGAAGCACTAGCCTTCCGGCTGCGCGTCCGGCGCGCAGCCGCTCGATCCCCCGGACGACCTCGTCGAAGGTCACGACGTCGGTCCGAAGCGTCAGCCGCCCGGCGGCGAAGTCCTCGAGCAGCGCCGCCACGACCTCCGGCGGCACCCGCCGGCGACGCATGTTCAGGGGCAGCAGGGTGACGTCGCCGTGCATCAGGGCGGGCAGCTCGAGCTCCACCCGCTCGCCCGCCGTGTAGCCGACGAGCACCGCTCGCCCGCCGGGCTTCACCGAGCGAAGCCGGCGCGGCAGGTCCGGGCCGCCGACGGTGTCGACGAGCAGGTCGACCGGCTCCGTCGGGTCGTCGTCGTGCCCGCGTGACCAGGTGACGACCCGGCGGTCGCCGGCGAGCTGGACGACGAGCGAGCCGACGGCGCCGGTCGCACCGGTCACGCCGACGCTCTCTCCCTCCTGCACGGCGCCGGCGGCGTGGAGCGCCGCCCACGCCGTGTTCGCGCTCGAGCCGCAGGCGGCGGCGAGCTCCGGCGCCAGCGACGGCGGCACGGGCACGACGGCCGCGGCCGGCGCGGCGACCTGCTCGGCCCAGGTGCCGGGCCGGGTCATGCCGAGCCCGCCGCCGAAGACGCGCACGAGCGTGCCGTCGGCGAGCCGGCCCGCACCTTCGAGGCCCGGCACGTACGGGAGCGGCTGCGCGAGCGGAAGGATCCCCGCGGCGACGCCGAGGTCGTGGTGGCCGATCACCGTCGCCTCGAGCCGCACGAGCACCTCGCCGGCGGCGGGATCCGGCTCGGGGATCTCGTCGACGCGCGGCGGCTCGCCGAACGCATGCATCCGGAGCGCGCGCACGGTCAGTACGAGCGCGGCAGCCCGAGGTCGTGCTGGGCGAGGTAGTTGAGCGTCATCTCGTCGGAGACCGGGCTCATGCGGTAGAGGCGCAGGTTGCGCCAGTGACGCTCGATCCCGGAGTCGACGACGTAGCCGGCGCCGCCGTAGACCTGGATCGCCCAGTCGGCGGCGTCGAGGGCGGCGTGGGCGGCGGCGTACTTCGCCATCGCCGCTGCGATGCCGACGTCGCGACCCTGGTCGTAGAGCCACGCCGCCTGGTAGACCTTCAGCTTCGCGCTCTCCAGGTGGACGCGCGCCCGCGCGAGCGGGTGCTGGAGCGCCTGGTAGGCGCCGAGCGGCGTCCCCCAGGGGCTGCGCTCGTTCGCGTACTCGACCGCCTTGCGGACGCAGAGGTTGCCGGTGCCGACGGCCGCGGCCGCCAGGATGATCCGCTCGGGGTTGAGGACGTCGTAGAGCGGCCCCCACGCGTTCCCCTCCTCGCCGACGACGTTCTCCGCCGGGATCTCGTAGTCGGTGAAGTAGACGCGGTTCGTGTCCATGAAGTGGTTGCCCAGCTTCTTGAACGGCGCGACCCGCACCGCCTCGCTCGGCAGCTCGCCGAGCAGCAGCGAGATCCCGCGCGTGCGGTGCGCCGGGTCGTACGGCTGGGTGCGGCACATCACGACGATCTGCTGCGACTGCTGCACGAGCGAGATGAAGACCTTCTGGCCGTTGACGAGATAGCGGCCGTCTTGCAGGCCGGCGTTCGTCTTGATCGAGGTGATGTTCGAGCCCGACTCCGGCTCGGTGAACGCGCCCGCGCACATCGCCCCCGTGACGAAACCGGGCAGGTACGCCTGCTTCTGCTCCTCGGTGCCGTGCCGCGTCAGCAGGCAGCCGCCGAAGACGGGCCCGGCGAGGAAGAGCGAGCCGGCCTCCATGCCGCCGCCGCCCTCGGCGACGCCCTCGACCGCGATCGCGAGCTCCAGCAGGCCCTTGCCGCCGCCGCCGTACTCCTCCGGCAGCGCGATCCCGAGCATGCCGGCCTCGGTGAGCCCATCCCAGAACTCGCGCGGGAACCGGTACTCGAGGTCGACCTCCTGCCAGTACGCGTCCTCGGTGCGGCCCGCGAGCTCGAGCCCGAACTCCCTCAGCGCCGCCTGGTCGTCGTCGTAGTCGAAGTTCACGCGCGCGCCACCGGCACCTCGCCGTCCTCGTCGAGGGCGACCTCCGCGCCTGCCTGCGCGTCGCCCTCGACCCGGACGATCGCGAGCGGCCCCAGCGGCGTCCGGACGGCTCCGACGCGGACCTCACCGCGGTCGGCGACCGCCTCGAGCACGCCCGACTCGACGCGCTCCTCGCGCCAGTCGCGCGCCCCGCAGTCGGGGCAGAGCAGCCGCTGCGGGAAGGCCGCTCGGCCACAGGAGCCGCAGACGAAGACGCGCAGGCTCATGCAGGCCCCTCCAGGACGATCGCGTTCGCGCACGCGCCGTAGCGGTAGAGCACCATCCCGTAGCCGGTGACCGCCGCGAGCCGCGCGTCCTCGATCTGCCGGTCGCCCGCGCGGCCGAGGAGCTGGAGGACGGACTCGACGAGTCCGATCATCCCGCCCGCCGTGCCCGCCTGCCCGGCCGAGAGCTGGCCGCCGGAGGTGTTCACCGGCAGGCGCTCCTCGTCCAGCCGCCGCAGGAAGCCCCGCACGTCTCCGTCGGGCGCGAAGCCGAGGTCGACGAGCTGCGCGAGCGCCATCGCCGGGTAGTCGTCGTAGACGGAGACGACGTCCATGTCGTCCGGCCCGGCGCCGGCGTCGCGCCAGAGCGCGTCCGCGATCGACGCCATCCCCGTGACGAGCCCGCCGCCCTCCTGTCCGTCGTGGTTGTGGAGCGCCTGCAGCGCGCGGACGCGGACGCCCTCGCCCTCGGCGCGGACGACGAGCGCGTCGGCGCCGCTGACGACCGGCACGCAATCGAGCCGGCCGAGCGGCTCGACGACGATCGGCGAGGCGAGGTAGTCCTCGATCGTGATCGGCTCGCGGTAGACGGCGCCGGGATTACCCCCGGCCCAGCGGCGCTGCGCGACCGCGATCCGTCCGTAGTCGGCGCGCTCGAGCCCGTGCGCCTCCATCTGCTGGTGCGTGAGCATCGCGAAGAGCGCGTTCGGGCCGCCGTGGGGGATGCCCGCGAGGTAGCGCGACGTCGTCCGGTTGTAGTCGTCGACGAGCGCCTTGAAGTCCGCACGCGTGAAGTGATCGCCGGAGACGAGCACGATGGTCTCCGCATCGCCCGCCTCGATGGCCCGCATCGCGTGCTGCAGGAGCTGAATCCCAGATACGCCGCCGTTGCCGTCGTCCATCATCCAGCGAGGACGCACGCCCAGCTTCCAGGCGAGGTCGATGGCTCGGTCGGGCGGAAGGGTGAAGGAGGCGACGCCGAGACCGTCGACTTCCTCGCGCCGGATGTCGGCCGCTTCGAGCGCGCGCACGAACGCGTCGGCAAGCACGGTCTCGGTGGTCGTTCCCTCAGGCGGATGACGGCTGTAGGGCGACTCGGCCGCACCGATGATCACCGCGTTTGGCTTGG
>DATFMW010000206.1:0-4238 GCA_035266765.1 Gaiellaceae bacterium
GCGGTCGATCGCGCGCTGGAGCAGCAGCGGGATGGCGGTCGAGATCAGCGTGTACGCGAACGAGCAGGAGAGCGCCCAGACGCCCATGCGCCACTGGGCGCGCCAGAGGCGGAGCAGCCTGCGAAACGTCGGCAGCAGGCCGAGGTCGGGCGGATCCACGGGGTTCGCGTATTCGGGCATGGCAAGCCGCCCGCCGCTCCAGACGTGTTTCCGCGGCAGCGGGCGAAGCGACGATACCAGTCGCCTCGAGGCAACAGATGGCGTGGGAGGCTAGATGGTTGATGCCACGAGGTCGCCTGTTCCGGGGCGTGGGCTGGTGCGTCCGAAGCGGCCCAGGTGTGCCAGGGCGCGCAGCCGGACGCGCGCGATCGTGGCGGCAACCATCTAACGGCGGCGGGTGCGGGCCTGGGCGCCGTCCGCCTGGGCGCCGTCCGACACTGCGGCGGTCTTCGCCGGGCGCGGCTCGGGCTCGTGCTCGGCGGCGGGCCCGGCCGCCGCAGCCACGGCCGGCACCGGCTCGTCGGCGGCGACCGGCTTCGCCTTTGCCTTCGGCTTCGGCTTCGGCTCCGGGGCTGCGGCTGGCGTCGACTCCGGCGGGGGCTTCGCCTCGTCGAACGCCGCCGCGGCGGCGGCGAGATGGCGGCCTCGCTCCTCGAGCGCCGTTCGTTCCTTATCGAGATCGAGCCGCGTCCCCGCGAGCTGCCGCTCGACATCGCGGACCGTGCGCTCGCGCTCCTCGAGCCGCTCCCGCTCGGCCTGCGCGAGCGCCAGCTCCGTCTGGGCTTCGCGCTCGCGCTGCTCGGCTGCCGCGAGGGCGGTGGCGAGCTCGCGCTCGCGCTCGGCGAGGCGTGCCGACTCGTGCGCCAGCTCCTGCTCGCGGCGGTCGAGGTCGCTGCTGCGGGCCGGATCCACCGGGCCGCGCTCGCGGCGCGGCCGCTGCCCGGCTCTCGCGTCCGGCCGGCCGCCGAGCTCCGCCTCGCGCCGGGCCAGCTCCTGCTCGCGCTCCGCCACGGCCGCGGCCGCCTCGCGGAGCGTCCGTTTCAGCTCCTCGATCTCGGTCGCCGCCGCGTCGAGCCGGGCCCGCCGCTCGGCCGCCAGCTCGCGCGCGAGCCGGCGCAGCTGCTCCCGCTCGACGCCGTCGCCGTCCCGCTCTCGCGGCGCTGCGGGCGGCCGCAGCGCCGCCGTGCCGCCGCCCGCGGGCTCTGCCCCGATGTCCTCCCAGTCGTCCACGTCCGCACAGTCTCGCCGCCGCTTCGTGCGGCGGCAAGCGGCTAGCGCCCTCCGGTCGGCAACACGAGCTGGAAACGGGCGCCGTGCGGGTCAGCCTGCTCGTAGAGGAGCTCGCCGCCGTGCGCGTGCGCGTACGAGCGGGCGATCGCGAGGCCGAGCCCGGTTCCGGAAGCGAAGGAGCGCGAGTCGTCGCTGCGCGAGAACCGCTCGAAGAGGTTCGGCACGAACTCCGCCGGGACGCCCCGTCCATGGTCCTCGACGGTGAGCCGGAAGTGCCGGTCGGTCTGTTCCGCGTGGACGACGACGGGCGGCGCCCCGTAGCGCAGGGCGTTCGTGACGAGGTTCGAGACGATCCGGTCGAGTGCGTTGCGGTCGAGCTCTGCGACGACATCGTCGGCGACGTCGACCTCGATCCCGGGCATGCCGGGCGTGGACGAGGCGACGATCTTCGAGACCTGATCACGCACCCGCAGCGGCTCCGGCTCGATCGCGATCGCCTCGGCGTCGAGCCGCGAGAGGTCGAGGAGCTGCTCGATCAGGAGCGCCATGCGCTGTGTCTGCTGAATCAGGCCCGCCCGGAGCTGGCTCTGCCGCTCGCCGTCGAGCCGGTCGCCGAGGTGGTGCAGCGTCGTCACGAAGCCGTGGATCGTCGTCATCGGTGTGCGCAGCTCGTGCGCGGCGAGCGCGACGAAGCTCGCCTTCAGCTCGTTCGCCCGTTCGAGCTCCAGCCGCGCCTGGTGCTCTGCCTCGAACAGGCGGACGCGGTCGAGCGCGAGCCCGGTGAGCGCCCCGAGCGTGCGCAGGAGGTCGAGCTCCTCGAGGCCGAAGAAGGGCGCGTACGGCGACGTCCAGACGGCGATGCTGCCGCCGGGCACCTCGAGGTCGACCACGTCCGCGTCGGGCGCCGCGCCGCGCACGCTCCCGCCGATGGTCGCCCGCGCCTCGTCGGCGACGTTCCAGGAGCCGACGACGACGCCCTCCTCGTTGCGGACGGCGATCGCGCGCGCCCCGACGATCGCCGCGGCTGGGCCGAGCACGCGTGCGGCGACCTCCTCCTGCGACGAGGCGAACGTCAGCAGGCTCGCGAGCGCCCGCTGGAGGTGTGCCTGCTCCGGCCGTCGCCACCAGATGCGGACGACGCTGGGCGGCGAGAGGCCGAGGAAGAAGGAGACGAGGCCGACGAGCGCGAGCGCCTGGGCGGCGAGCGCCGGCCGCGACGTGGGGGCGCCGGAGACGGCGACGAGGAAGAGCGCCGCTGTGATCGCCGCAGAGGCGAACGCGAGCATGTGCATCCGCCACCGGGCGACCGTCGGCTCGGCGCGCCCGGCGAGCGCGAGCCGCGTCGCCGTGAGCGCGGAGAGGGCCGTCCACTGGAGCAGGAAGACCGCGACGTACGCGCGGAAACCCGTCGACCAGGACTCGTCGGAGTGCGGCAGGCTCGGCAGTGCCGCCGTCCACACGAGCACCGCAGCCGTCAACGCGAGGAGCGTGTTCTCGGCCCGGCGGCGGGTCGGGCGGAACGCCGTGGCGAAGCGGAACAGGACGTAGGGGAAGAGGACGAGCAGGCAGATCTCGACCCGGCCGACCGCCCGTTCGGGCAGGTTGCCGGCGTGGTCCGGGATCAGCGTGAGCAGCTCGAGCAGGCCGAGCGACCCGAACGCGAGCGCGGCCCACGCCGAGATGCGGTCGCGGCGGCTGCGCCAGCCGTGGAACACCACCGCCGCCAGCGTGACGTACCCGATGATGTTGGCGGCACGAAGCGCCGCGATCGCAGCGTGCACCTCAATCCCCCCTGAGCGACTCCAGGCGCACTGTACGTGCCCGGCGGGCTGGAGTAAACGGGCCGGGCGGCGCCGGCCCGCTCAGATGGTTGATGCCGCGAGATCGCCTGTTCCGGGGCGTGCCAGACCGCGCAGCCGGACGCGCGCGATCGCGGCATCAACCATCTCAGGCTTCCGGCGGGGCGGCGAGCACGACCTCGAGGAGGTCGTCGAGCCGGGCGGTGGCGAGGCCGATCGAGGTGTCGGCGGCGCCGTAGTAGAGGCGGACCTCGCCGCTGCCGGAGTCGTGGAGCAGGCCGCAGGGGAAGACGATATTGGGGACGTCGCCGGTGCGTTCGTAGGGTGCCAGCGGCGCGAGCACCCAGGTGGGAAGGCGCCGCAGGACTCGGGTCGGGTCCTCCAGGTCGAGGAGGGCGAGGCCGACGCGATAGACGTCGCCGGAGACGGTCTCCTTGACGCCGTGGTAGACGAGCAGCCAGCCCTGCTCGGTCCGGAGCGGCGGCGGGCCGATGCCGATGCGGGTCGAGTCCCACCAGGCGCCGTGGCGAGGCTGGAGAACCTGCTCGGGCGAGCTCCAGCTGAGGAGGTCGGCCGAGCGGGAGAGCAGGATCTCGCCGTGGGAGCCGCCGAACTCCGTCTTCGGGCGATGGAAGAGGACCCACTTGCCGTCGACCCGGTGCGGCAGCAGCGCGGCATTCTTGTCGTCGGGGTGCCGGATGATGCCGTGGCGCTCGACCGTGGTGAAGCCCTCGGTCGTCGCGAGGTACACCGCCGGCCCGGCCGGGCCGTAGGCGGTGCACGTGATCGCCCAGCGGCGGAGCTCCTCGATCCAGGCGACGCGTGGGTCCTCGAACCCCCATTTCTCGCTTGCGACACCGGGGGCGGGTGCGAGCAGCGGCGTAGGGTCGATCGCCCAGCTGTCGTGGCCGTTGCGGGAGCGGGCGACGGTGAGGTGCGAGATCCCCCGCCGGTCTTCGACGCGGGCGAGCAGAACGGTTTCTCCGTCGAGTGCCGCGGCGGCCGGGTTGAAGACGGCGTTGATCGGGTAGGGCCAGTCCTCTGCGGTGAGGATCGGGTTGGTGGGGTGCCGGTGGAAGAGCTCGTCCGTGGTCATGCGGGGGCGGTCGCGAGTGCGCGTTCGAGGATGTCCGCGCGGACGCCGGCGGCGTCGAGGACGAGCGCGGCGCGGTGGAAGGCGAGCGTCGACTCGGCGCCCTCGTTTCCGTT
>DATFMW010000207.1:0-2398 GCA_035266765.1 Gaiellaceae bacterium
GGGTCCAGAAGGAGAGCGAGACCGAGTAGTACTCGTCGAACATCTCGTGGATCGACTCTGCGAGGAAGGCCGAGGGGTCGGTCGGGTCCTCGCCCATCGGCTGGGTGACGGAGACGACGCGGATGCCGAGCCGCTCGCGCAAGAGTTGCTTGTAGCGGCGCGACTCGACCTGGTTTCGGGCGAAGCGGGACGTGTGGTAGACGAGCACGACGTCGAAGCGGCGCTCGGCCGCGTCGGCCATCAGCCTCTGGAACTGCGGCCGGGCGTCGGCCTTGCGCCAGCCGGAATGGAAGTCGGAGTACTCGCCGCCCAGGTCGAGGCTGTTCTCGGCGGCGAACTTGCGGATCTGCTCGCGCTGGGCGTCGGGCGAGAAGCCCTGGCCCTGCTCCTCGGTCGACTCGCGGATGTAGGCGACCGCGCGAAGTGCCGGCTTCTCAGCGTTCTCCGCCGGCACCCTGCCTGCCGCGTCGCAACCACCAGTCGCAGAACCAGAGCGCGAACGCCTCGATCTCGGGGTGGAGTGGGGGGTTGGTGGCGCCATGATCGCCTCCTCGGTTTCTGGTCAGCCCGGGCCGTCGGTCGCTTCTCGCCGACGGTCCCGGCTCCGTCGCTCGCACAGGTCTAGCTCCACGCGCCCGAGATCTCAACAGCGTCGGCCGATCGGCCTGCTCGGACGGCCGTCGCGCGCCGGTCATTGCCGCTTCCTCCTTGCCGTTCGCCCCCCGCTGCCGAGCCAGTCGACCGCCCGGCCCGGGTCACGGGCGTCGAGGAAGATCGGCGCGAAGGGGCCTTCGCTCTGTAGGTCCTCGAGCAGGCAGATCGAGATCGCGACCTCGGGCGTGCGGGGGAGCCGCGGATCGCTGCCAAGCAAGGCCAGCACGGTCGATCGTCGCCGCTCCAGCGCCGCCCTGCGCCCGCCCGCCAGCACGCAATGGACGGGCGGGAAGAAGGGGTAGTGGGAGCGCCACAGCGGCTCTCCGTCGGCACCCGCGAGCCGATAGAGCTCCGCGTACCGGGCCAGCTCGGCGGCGAGCCTGTCGACGGTGAGCGTGGCGCGATCGATCTCGAGGAAGCGCTGCTCGATCGCGACGCCGTCGTCCTCGACGCGTAGGTAGGTGAAGGCCGTGTCGGCGATCAGCCTGCGACGCCGCCGACCTCGCCCCCGCGAGAGCAAGTGGGAGACCTCGTGGCGCCAGGCGAAGGGACCGAACTCATCGCCACGCTCGCGGGCGGCCTCCATGAAGCAGATCGCGGTGTCGTTGACGGCGAGCGTGTGGGCCTGCAGCGGCCCGGCCGCGTCCTCGGCGCCGATCAGCCGGGGTTCGCCCTCGAGCATTCCCGCTTCCCGGGTGAGTCTCGCTCCCAGTTCGGTGGCGTGCCAGAGGCGACCGTGGGAGCGAGGGGCCTTCACATAGCCCGCGAGTCCCGCCGCGGCGAGCCGCGAAAGCAGCCGTTGCGCCCAGCGCTCTCCCCGCCCAGGCAGGTGGATCGCCCGAACCTGGGCGGTGGAGAGGACGCGGTGCTGGACGAGCGAGGCGGTCATCTCGACCCCGGCATGGGTGAGAGTGGCCTTGACGGTTGCGGCCTTACTCACGGTTGCTTCCCCTCGCCGGGCACCCAGAGCGACGGTCGATCTGCCGACTTGCCTTTCTCAGTTTGGTCTGGCGATGCCGGGTCGTCCTCTGGGGTCGGCGAACTCGTCTCGGTTGCCTTCCGGCGTCGCTTCGTCAGCTCGGCCAGGATGCGCTCGTCGAGCGTCTCCAGGTGTCGCGCCACCTCGGTCGCATCGGTTCGCTCGACCGCCCCGCCGAGAGGTTCCGCGCTACCGGCAGCGGGCAGCTCGGCGATGTCCTCGACCTGGATTCCCTCCAGCGCGAAGGGCTCGCTCAGCTCGCCGCGATCGGTGACCTGGGCGATGAAGTGAAAGCGCCTGAGCCTGGTCAACGCCGACGGGTCGGGCTTGCCCGCCCACTCCTTGGTCACGAGCGCCGCGGCGTGGGAGTTCATCGTCGTCGCCAGCATGTGCGAGCGGTTGGTGGTGAGCGCGGTCAGCGTCTGCGGGTTGAGTCGCTCGGGGTTCTGGTTAAGCACGACCGCGCGCAATCCGAACTTCGCGCTCTGCTCCAGCAGTGCCGCCAGGTTGCCCGAGGCGACGTTGTCGTAGGTCTGCACCTCGTCGAGGAAGACCCAGAACGGCTTGCGGTCCCGCCCGCGTCCCTTCGCCGCGTGGAGGAGGTCGAAGAGCAGCAGGTTGGCGAGCAGGCGCTCATGAATGTCGCTGGACCCCGGATGGGCGAGGACGATCCAGCCGCCGTCCATCGCCTCGCGCGCCTTGTAGGTGCTCTGGCTCTGGCCGAGCAGAGCAGTGATCGGGGTCGAGCCCGCCAGACGATCGACG
>DATFMW010000208.1:0-2594 GCA_035266765.1 Gaiellaceae bacterium
GCCAGCGGAATTCGGCCTGCTTGATCACGATGCGCTGGTACAGCTACGAGCCGTCCCAGACTGGGCAACGCTTGACTTTAGAGAGCGGCACCGCTCCTCAACTCGCGCGCCGGTCATGCGGTCCCGATCCGCGTACCCTCAGCCATACCGGCGCCTCCCGTAATCGCGGCTCTACCGCTGGCCCAGCGCCGACGGCAACCCGCGCCAACTTACGAGCGAGGCGCCGGGTCACACCCCATACGGTCTAGAAGGTGATCACCTTGTCGGCCCAGACCGTCCAGTCGGTCAGCTCTTCGAGCGTGGAGCGGTGGGCGCCGTCGAGGAACTGTGCGTCGTCGACGGCCCGGGCGTCCATGCAGGTGCCGCAGCAGCCGACCTCGGCGCCGCGGCGCAGCGCGGAGCCGAGCATGCGGTCGAGGTGGTAGTAGCCGTCCGGCAGCACCTGCCCCTGCAGCGCGCAGCCGACCGCGTCTCCCAGCAGGAAGATCCGCACCTGCTCGCCTTCGCGTTTGGCGAGCGCTCCGGCCAGACGGATGCCGTTGTAGGAGTGCTCGGTGCCGTAGGGCGGCCCGTTGAGGATGAGCAGCGTCTTCACCGGAAACGATCGTCGCTCGCGGCGACACTGCAGCCATCCGGGTCTGCTGCGGAGTCCGCTACGCGGAAACCACGCATGTCGCTCGCCGGGAACCGTCCTCGCGTCACCCGGGAAGGCGAGCGGTGAAGAAGCAGCCGGCACCCTCGTGGCGGCACGTACCGGCCCCGACGGAACCGGTCGAATCGGGGCGGGGAGATTCGAACTCCCGACCTCTTGTCCCCCAGACAAGCGCGCTAACCAGGCTGCGCCACGCCCCGTGCCGGCAAGTCTAGCCGCGCTCGTCGCGCGCCTCGTCGCGATCCCGCACCACTCCACGGATCGAGTCAGGGGGACGCGAGACCGGTCTGGGGCCGGCGGCCCCGACGTCATTCCGGCGCCCCGGCTACTCCTCGAGCTCGAGCCGGTCGCCTGGCTCGAGGCCGGCGGCGGCGCCGGCCGGTAGCTCGATCACGATCTTCGCGCCTCTGCGGCCGGTGGCCCGCCACGGGCGCAGGTTGCGCTCCACGTCGATCACGCACAGCTCCCGGTCGCAGAAGACGGCGTCGATCGGGAAGCGCATGAAGAGCATGTGAATCGACCCCGCGGGGCGGAAGAGCATGCCCCGGCCGGGCTCGAGCGACGCGCGCCCGAGCAGCCCTCGCATGCGCGTCAGAGGGCGATCGGCGATCTCGCAGCGGGCGCAGACGACGTCTCCGCGCTCGGTTCTCAGCACTGCTTCGCGCATCGGGGCCTCACCTCCGGGCGTCCCTCGTACGGGTGATCTTCGCGGCGGGCGAGAAAGAGATCTGCCTCCGGCCCGCTCTTAGCTGCATCAACGCCGCAGATCCACACCGTACGCGTTGCCTTGCTGTCCCGTCTTCGCTCGAAGGGAGGTGTAACGCATGACTCTCCGCGACTGGTTCTCCATCCTCCGCGCCTTCGCCGTGCGCCAGGACGGCCAGACGATGGCCGAGTACGGCGTCGTGCTCGCCGTGATCACCCTCGGCGTCATCGTCGCGCTCGGTGCGCTCGCTCTCGCGATCACCGGGAAGCTCGACGCCGTCACGTCGAAGCTGACCCCGTAACACGTTCGGCAGGCGGCGGGCCCCTCGCGAGCGGGGCCCGCCGCCGGACACACCACCGCTCGCACGCCGCAGATGACCACTCACCCCGCAGACACCAGATCACCGCAGACGACGGCCAGACCGCGGTCGAGTTCGCGCTCGTCGCACCGCTGCTCGTCGTCCTGCTGCTCGCCGTGATCCAGATCGGCCTCGCGTTCAACCACTACGTGACCCTCACCGACGCCGCACGGGCCGGTGCGCGCAAGGCCGTCGTCGCGCGCTTCTCCGGCGCCAGCATCGGCGACGTCGAGCAGGCTGTCCGCAGCGCCGCGTCCGACCTCGACCAGACGCAGCTCGGGATCCAGGTGGCCGACCCGACCTGGAACGTCCCCGGCAGCGACGTCACCGTCACGGTCACCTACCCGTACTCGATCGGCCTCCTCGGCTGGGTCGTCGCCTCCGGGAACCTGACGAGCACCATGACGGAGCGCCTCGAATGACCGGGCGGCTCCGCTCCGAGAGCGGCCAGGCGATCCTCGTGACCGTCCTCTTTCTCACCGTCCTGCTCGGCGCGGTCGCGCTCACGCTCGACGTCGGCGCCTGGTACCGCGAGCAGCGGCAGGCCCAGGCGACCGCGGACGCAGCAGCCCTGGCCGGCGCGCAGTCGCTGCCGACCGATCCCGCGCAGGCGATCACCCTCGCCCAGCAGTACGCGAACGCGAACGGCGGCGGCGTCGTCCCGGGCGGGATCACGCTCCAGGACGACGCGGAGCCGAACGACACCGTCGCCGTCGACGTCAGCCGCACGACGCCGGGCTTCTTCTCACGGCTGTTCGCGATCGACTCCACCACCGTGCACGCGAGCGCCGCCGCCCGCGCCGGCGTCCCGCAGCAGGCGAAATGGGTCGCCCCGATCGTCGTCAACAAGCTCCACCCGCTGCTCTCCGGCCCCGGCT
>DATFMW010000209.1:0-5516 GCA_035266765.1 Gaiellaceae bacterium
TGCCCCATGCGCCAGGGATGGTAGGGGGCGCGGCCCTCTGAGCTCCCGAGAAGGCGCCGATCGCCGCGTCCGACATGCGCGGGCGCGGCTCGAGACGCAGAGCCTCATAGCCTGCGCCGGTCCCGAGGTTCCCGAGCAGAAAAGCGAAGCGGCGACCCGCCCAACGGGCGCGTCGCCGCGCAGCGGTGCAAAGGGAACAGAGCGAGCCGCCGCGAAGCGGCGGCTCGCTCAAGCGGAGAGGGCGGGATTTGAACCCGCGAGGCACCTTTCAGCACCTACGCGATTTCCAGTCGCGCTCCTTAGACCGCTCGGACACCTCTCCGAGGACGCCCAGCGTACCGCCGAGAGATGTCGGTCGCCGCGCCCGACCCGCGCGGGCGCGGCACGGAATGCGCGGCCTCGTAACCCACGCCTGTCCCGAGGTTCCCGAGCAGAAAAGCGAAGCGGTGCGAAGGGAACAGAGCGAGCCGCCCCAAGCGGCACGCTCAAGCAAGGTCAGTCGGGGCGACGTCGTCCCCAGCCGGGTGCGGCGCGCGGCCTCGGCGGGGCGCCTGCGGTCCGCTCGACGAGAGCGAACCGACTCGTCGCCTGCTCGTCCGACGGGAGCACGACGGGCCCGTGACGGACGAGACCTTCCGGCGCCTGTTCCTTGAGCAGGTTCGGCAGGAGGTCGGTCGCGAGCCACTCCCGGCCCGGGGGAACCACCGCCTGCGCGGTGATGCGGTAGAGCTCGTCGTCGAGCTGCTCGGTCTCCTGCACCTCCGGCCGGCGCGTGAAGTGGGTCGGCCCGACCGGGACGAGGCGGGCGACCTCGACCATGAGCTCGGAGCCGCGGGCGAGGTCGGTGACGTAGATCTCGATCTCGAAGCGACGGATGCCGCGCGGGGTCACGCGGGTCGCCATGATGCTCGAGTTCGGGACACGCATGATGTCGCCGTCGATTCCGCGCACCTTGACCGAGCGCACGGAGACCTCCTCGACGATGCCCTGCACCTTCCAGGGGTCGATCGTGATCGTGTCGCCGACGCGGAACCAGCCCTCGAAGAACATCAGCAGCCCCGCGATCACGTCGGTCAGGAAGCGCTGCGCAGCGAAGGCGACGACGATCGCGAGGAAGGACGCGCCGACGATCGTGTCGATCCGCTTCGCCCCGATGCCGACGGCGACCGCCAGCACGATCGCGATCCCGAACGCGAGGTAGCGGACGCTCGTCTGGATGAGCGAGATCGCGGTCTGCCGCTGCTTCAGCCCGGCGATCACGCCCGTGTCGAACGGTGCCGGGTCGGCCGCGCGCCGCCGGTCGCTGCGATCGACGAGCCGGGCCGCGATCTGTCCCGCGAGGCGGCTGATGATCCAGGCGACGACGAACAGGCCGACGATCACCGTCAGCGAGCCGAACGGCTCGAAGACGGGCGTGTGGTTGTTGATCAGGTCGATGAGCCGCTGCACGCGCCCCATCTTGCCCCACCCCGGGCTCCGCGGCGGCGCCCGGGCCCCCGGTCGCCGCCCGTGAGGCGGTCAGGCATGCTCGGAGGGTGCTCGCCGTCCGCCGGTGGCCCGAGACGACCGCCGTCCTCGCGTCGGCCGGGCTCCTGCTGGCCGGCTGCGGCGGCGCGGCGCACCTGCGCTCGGAGCCGGGAGCCACGAGACCCCATCGGCCGGCGCCGCTCGCCGTGCCGCCGCAGCAGGCGGTCCGTCCGTCCTGCCGCGCGGAGGCGGCGGTGGGGCCGCGTCGAGCCGAGTCGTATGCCGCGCTCGTCCGGAAGGACGCCGTGATCCGCCTCAGCCCGGGCAGCGGGCCGATCCTGGCCCGTGTCGGCCGCATCGACGTGAACGGCTATCCGACCGTCCTCGGCGTCGTCGGCGCCCGGAGGACACCGCGGGCGTGCGCTCCCGTCGCCTACCGGGTGCAGCTCCCCGTGCCACCCAACAACCGCAGCGGCTGGATCTCCGCCGGAGCCGTCCGCGTCTTCACGGTCACGACGCGGGTCGTCGTCGACCTGCCGGCCCGGCGGCTCGTCGCCTACCGGGCGGGCGAGCCGGTGCTGCGCGCGCGCGTCGCGATCGGCTCGCCGCAGACCCCGACCCCCCGCGGACGCTACTTCGTCAACGAGCGCTGGCTGCTCGCAAGCCCGGACGGCCCGTTCGGCGTCGCGGCACTCGGCATCTCGGCGCATTCCGACGTCCTGCGCAACTGGGTGGAGGGCGGCCCGATCGCGCTCCACGGCACGAACGAGCCGGCGACGATCGGCCAGGCCGTCTCCCACGGCTGCATCCGGCTCGCGAACGCCGACATGCGCCGGCTCCTCCGCCTCGCACCGGCCGGAACGGTCGTCGTGATCCGCGGCTGAGCGCCACAGGGCTCCCGGGCGGGGGTACGGCCCGGCTGCGGCTCGTCCACTCCGGCGGTCGTCGACGAACGTGCCGGACCGGATTCCACAGGTGGCCTGCCGGGGCAGAGGTCTGCGTCACGGGTGCCGCTGGCGGGAGGCCGCTCGGCCCCTCGTTGGGCGTCCCGGTCACGGCATGGGCATCGGGAACCCCGGCCGGCTTCCTGCCGGAAGAGGGAGGCCTCCCGTTCATCGACCGACGCGCCTTCCAGTCTCGCTCCTCAGCCCCCTCGGACGCCTCGCCGAGCGAGCGGAGGCGTACCGCCCGCCGGACGGCGTGCCGTTGACGTGTCCGAACGGCCCGTTGAGAAGGCGAACGATCGCTTACCGAAAATTCAGCGAACGGCGACAGACGGCACATGACGGCGCGTGAGCATGGGTGCGCAACGACGCGACCGAAAGGAGAAGACAATGCTCAGGCGAGTCCTCGTGTTGGCGATGGCGTCGGCCGTCATCGGCGGTGTGGGCGCCTCGACGGCGCTGGCAGGGTCGAGCGGCGCGTTCCTCTGCTACTCGAAGTGGGAAGTCAACCCAGGGTTCTACCGCTGGCCTCTCGCAGACACGCTCTACTCGAAGGGCTTCTGGTCGCCGTACGTCGAGCAGTCGGTCCCGACCGCGACGAAGGTCGCCGGCGGGTACCTGCTCTGCAACCTCCAGCCGCCCGCGGCGACGACCACGCTCAAGCCCGTGACCGGCATGGTCGAGGACCTGGCCGGCTACGCGGAGAACGTCGACAACGTGAAGATCTTCCCGAGCCGAACGCCGACCGCGGGTTGGTATCCGGAAGCCCAGTAGGCGGAGTCCTCCGCATCCGCGACCGGCGCGGGACGGCTGGTGACGCAGCGGTCCCGCGCCGGTCGCGCGCGGCGACGTACACCGCTCAGCCGGGCCTATCCTTGATGGTCGGAGCGATGCAACCGGACTCGAATCGTGAGCGGCCGTCGTCGATCCCGGCCATGGCGCTCGCGCTCGGGATCGCGTTCTCCGTCTGCGCCTACCTCGTTTCCGCGTTCGACGTCGCCTACGAGAGCACGCCGCTCCACATCGGGATCGAAACCGTCGGCGCGTTCGCCGGGCTCACCGCGGGCGTTCTCCTCCTCGGCCGCGCTGCGGAGACGCGCAACGCCGGCGAGTACCTCGTCGCCACGGCGCTCTTCGTGCTCGTCGTCGAGAACCTGTTCTTCCTGCTCCTCCCCACCGCGCTCGCGAACGCGCACGCAACGGCCTTCTCGGACTGGGGCTCGTCGCTCGCACAGCTCGTCGAGGCGGCGCTGCTCGTCATCGCAGGCGCCGTGTCGGAGCGCCGTCTGACCGCGAGCCGGAGGCTGCTGGTCGTGCTGACGGTCTCCGTCTCCGTGCTCCTCTGGGCGGGGATCGCGGTTCCGGTCCACGCCCTCGCCGGACGGCTTCCGCTCGCGGTCGACGAGACGCTCTCTCCGGTCGCCGCGAGCACCGCGATCCCCCACGGCTCGGGCGTGCTCGAGGGGCTCCGTATCGCGACGGCCGCCCTGTTCGCGCTCGCTGCGTGGCTTCTCTCCACCCGCAGGAACGTGGGCGGCGCGCGCCTCGGGGTCGCACTCTCGACCGGGCTCGTCGCAGCCGCCCTCGCGGCCTGCAACTTCGCGGTCTTCCCGTCGCTCTACTCGCAGTGGGTCTTCAGCGGCGACATCCTGCAGTTCTGCTTCTACATCGTCCTGCTCGTCGGGGTGGGCGCGGAGATGCACCTGTACTGGCGCCGGCTGCTGGAGGCAGCCGTGCTCGAGGAGCGGAGGCGGATCGCGCGCGACCTCCACGACGGCCTCGCGCAGGAACTCGCCCTGATCGCGGTGCGGGTTCAGGAGCTCGCGGGCGCTGACCCGCGCGAGAGCGAGGCCGTCCAAGCGATCGCCTCTGCCTCCGACCGGGCGCTCGCCGAGGCCCGGTCGGCGATCTCGGCGCTCACCGAGCCGCTCGACCGGGCCGTGGCGCGCGGCTGTCTTCGCTCGGCGCGCGACGTGATCGACCAGAACGGCGTGCGCGTTCGCACGGAGCTCGTCGGAAGCGACTTCGACGCCACGCCGGAGGAGCGCGAGGCGCTCTTCCGGATCGCGCACGAGGCGGCGACGAACGCCGTCCGCCACGGACGCCCGACGGTTCTCCGGATCCGACTGCGCGCCGACAGGGCCGGCCGGCGGCTCCGGATCGTGGACAACGGCTCGGGCTTCGCGCTCGGCTCGCCGACGCGCGGCTTCGGCCTCGTGAGCATGCGCGAGCGGGCGAGCGCGGCGGGCGGGCGGCTGACGCTACGCTCGCTTGCGGGGCTGGGGACGGCAATCGACGTGTTCCTGCCCTGAGATGGACGCGTCGGCCGCGAGCGAGTTCGTTGCCTCCGTGCTCGTCGCGGACGACCACCCACACCTGCGGGCCGCCGTCCGCTCCGTGCTCGAGCGTGAGAGGTTCCTCGTGTGCGCCGAGGCGGGCGACGCTGCGTCGGCGATCGACGCCGCGATGCGCTACGAGCCCGACATCTGTCTCCTCGACATCAAGATGCCCGGCAGCGGGATCGCAGCGACCGCGGGCATCGCCGCGATGGTGCCGTCGACCACGATCGTCATGCTCACCGTCTCGCGCAGCGACGCCGACCTCTTCCGCGCGATCCAGGCAGGCGCAGCCGGCTACCTGCTGAAGGGCGGCGATCTCCGACAGCTGCCCTCGCTGCTGCAACGCGCGCTCCAGGGCGAGGCGCTCCTCACGGGCGACCTCGTCGCACGCGTGCTCGACGAGTTCCGCCAGCGAGGCCGGCGCCGGCGCCGCCTCGGCAGGCAGCCCGAGGGCGAGAAGCTCACGAACCGCGAGGTCGAGGTGCTCGAGTTGCTCGCCGACGACTTCAGCACGGCCGAGATCGCGCAGCGCCTCGCGATCCAGGAAGTGACCGTCCGCACCCACATCGCCAGAGTCCTGAAGAAGCTGCGCGTCCCGAACCGGCAGGCGGCCCTGCGGCTCCTGCGGAGCTGACGCCGCGCGGCGATAGCTACGAGAAGAACCCCGCCGGAGCGGGGTTCCACGTCGATCGCTGGAGCGGAGGGGGAGGGATTTGAACCCTCGATCCGCCTAACGACGGATAACGGTTTTCGAGACCGCCGCATT
>DATFMW010000210.1:0-7688 GCA_035266765.1 Gaiellaceae bacterium
CGGCTGCTCGCGGTCTTCCGCGGGCTCGGCCTGCCCGTCCTCTACCCGCACGTCGCGCCGAAGCGCTCCTACGACGCCGGCCGGCTGGGCGGCAAGGTTCCGGCGATCATGGACGTGCCCGAGCAGGGCTACCGGTTTGTCGAGGAGGTGGCGCCCGAGGCGGACGACGTCCTCGTGCCCAAGCGGCATCCGAGCGCGTTCTTCGGCACGGCCCTCGTCAGCTACCTGATCGACCGGGAGGTGGACACGGTCGTCGTCACCGGCTGTACGACGAGCGGCTGCGTCCGGGCGACCGCGGTGGACGCGTTCTCGTACAACTTCCACGTCCTCGTCCCCGAGGAGTGCGTCTATGACCGCAGCCCCACGGTGCATGCGGTGAACCTCTTCGACATCGCCCAGAAGTACGCAGACGTCATGCCGACCGACGGCGTGATCGCCGCGGTGACGGACCTGGGCTCGGCGGCCGGCGGCGACACCGTGCAGAGCTGCTGAGCAGGGTGAGAACGAGACGGCCCGGCGATCACCGGACACCTCTCGTGCAAGCGGCGCGACAAGGCGTTTCGGCTGCGAGCGGTCGAGAGCCGTTGCAGTGGCGTGTGCGCCGGCTCTTGTGTGCCTCCCGGCAACAACATAGGATTCAGATCCACGCGTACCCGCCGAGGAGGCCCGATGTATCTCGGGATGAGGAGAAGCACAGGCGCTGCTGTCATCGCCGCCGTGATCGTCGGGGCGGCGGCCGTTGCCGCCCAGGCAGGCACGCAGCGTGCGGCGGCGCACGTCCCGGCCACGTGCAATGGGCTCCAGTACGGGCACATAGGGCCCCTGACGGGGCCCGCGGCGGTGCTCGGCCAGGAGCAGCTGCACTGGGACCGGCTCGCGCTGCAGCAGTTCAACGCCTCGCACAAGACGCACTTCAAGCTGGTCGAAGGGGACAGCCAACTGAGCGCGGCCCAGGGGTCGACGGTCGCGCAGAGCTTCGCTGCCGACCACTCGATCCTTGCCGTAGTCGGGCCGGCTGCGAGTCAGGTTGTGCGGGTCGCCGGGCCGATCTTCGCGAAGGCCGATCTGGCGATGGTGTCCGAGTCGGCGACGGACGGCCGCCTCTCCGACGGAGAGTTCCCGACCTTCTTCCGGGTCAACGCCAACAACGACTCGCAGGCTCCGACGCTCGCCCTCCTGATCGAGAAGAAGCTGAAGCCGACCAAGGTGATGATCGTCGACGACCAGTCGCCGGACAAGACTCAGCTGGCGAACGAGGTGGCGCACCTGCTTGCGCGAAAGGGGATCCAGGTCGACCGCGAGTCCGTGAGCCAGAAGGCCACCGACTTCTCCTCGCTCGTCGCACGCATCGACAGCGGCACGGGCGTCGTCCTCCTCTCGTGGCAGGTCGCCTCGGAGGGTCAGCTATTCGGCCAGCAGATGGCAGCCCAGGGCAAGCACGCGACGATCGTCGCCGCCAACGGTCTCTACTCGCCCACCCAGTTCACTCCCGAGGGGGCCTACGTCGCCTCGTTTGCCCCCGATGTCCGCTTCGTCAAGTACGCCCGGCCGACGATCAAGGCGTATGAGAAGGAGTATGGGAACACCTTCGGCACCTACGGCCCGCCGACGTACGTCGCGGCCCAGGTAGCCCTGAACGCGATGTGGGACGTCTGTTCGACGGGTCACAAGCCAACGCGCGCGAGCGTGCTTGCGGCGATCCGGAAGACGCACTTCAAGCAGACGATCCTCGGTACCCCGCTCGTGTTCGCGAAAAACGGCAACAGCCGCCGAGCCGTGTTCTTCCTCTTCCATGTGGAGAACGGCAAGTACGTGCCGGCGTCGACCCGGTAGGTTCGGGCGCGGCAAGGACGCAGGGAGCGCTGATAGCAGCGGTGGCCCGTGCTCGTTCTGTTCGAGTTCTTAGACGCCGAGCTCGGCGAGGCGCTCGCGGTAGTGCTCGACGTTTGCGATCTTGACCGCCTCGTAGCCGCGGACGACGTCCACGGCGTCGGCGGCGGCTGTCGCGCGGTCGTAGCCGTCGGCGTCGAGAGAGGCGGAGAGGCGCGAGACGAGCGCGCCGTAGTCGCGGGCGAGCTGACGCTCGAGGCGGCGGAGGCGCGTCCAGCCGAACGGGTCGAAGATCGTGTCGCGGAGGAAGCGCAGGCGTGCGAGGAGGACGAGGATCGGACGCCAGCCCTGGCCGAGAGCAACCTTGCGTTTCAGGCCCACTGCGCGCAGAAGCGGCGGATGGAGCCGGTAGCGCAGGCGCCGGCTGCCCGGGACCTGGCTGTCGACCCACGACGCGAACTCGGGCGCGGTGAGCAGGCGCGCGACCTCGTACTCGTCCTTGACGGCGAGCACGCGGTGGAGGCCGACAGCCGCCGCGTGGCTGAAGTCGGTGCGTTCGGTGACCGCCCGCTCGGCACGCCAGGCCTCCTCGACGCCGTCGAGGTAGCGCCGGACGAGCCCGTCGCCGCCGTAGGCGGCGAGGTGCGCGGCACGGACGGCGGCTGCCTCGCGGGTGGGGCCGGCGAGCGGGCTGTCCGGCAGCGGATGCCTCGGTCGCAGCGGCGCCGTGTCCCGGGCCGTCGCCGCCGCGAAGCTCGCCCGGTCGGCGACCGCAACGCGCCCCCACCGGAAGGCGGCGAGGTTGTCCGCGACGCCGGCGCGGTTGAGCTCGATCGCCCGTTCGATCGCCTCCGGCGAGATCGGCAGTGCGCCCGCCTGCACCGCCGCGCCGACGAGCAGGAAATGGGCGGGTGTCGTGTGTCCGAAGAGGGCGTCCGCCGCGGCGAAGCTGTCGAGGTCGGTGAGCTCCCGCACCGAGCCGCGGATCCGGTCGAGGAGCAGCCCGTGCGGCGGCAGCGTCCCACCCGAGTAGCCGTCGACCATCGCTCCCGTCGGCACCTCGCTCGTCGAGACGAACGCCGCCGTCCGCTCCGGAGAGGCGTACGAGAGCGAGCGCGCCTCGCTTGCGGTCAGCAGGTCGAGCGCGAGGTAGCAGTCGGCCTGCCCGACGCCGACGCGGTTCGCCGGCTCGACCATTCCGCGGCCGATGCGGAGGTGGGAGACGACGGGGCCGGCCTTCTGCGACATCCCTGTCTGGTCGAGCGTCCGCACGTGCAGGTCGTCGAGCAGTGCCGCGGTCGCGAGCACCTGGTTGACGGTGACGACTCCGGTGCCCCCGATGCCGGCAAAGAAGACGTTGATCGTGCCCGCACGCTCGGCCGGAGGCGGATCCGGGACGGCCGGCGGCGCGGGCGCGGGCACCGGTGCGGGCCGCTCCGCCGGGCCGGCCTCGACCGTGACGAACGAGGGGCAGTCGCCTTCGAGGCAGCTGTAGTCGGTGTTGCACGACGTCTGGTCGATGCGTCGCTTCGTGCCGAGCTCGGTCTCGAGCGGCTGCACCGAGAGGCAGTTGCTCTTGCGACTGCAGTCGCCGCACCCCTCACAGATGTCCTCGTTGATCAGCACCCGCGTCGTACGCGCAGGAAGCTGCCCGCGCTTCCGTAGCCGGCGCGCCTGGTTCGTGCACTGCTGGTCGTAGATCAGCGCCGTCACGCCCTGGATCTCCCGCAGCTCGAGCTGCGCCTCGTCGAGCCGGTCGCGCGACCAGACGACGGCGTTCCGCGCGAGCCTGCCGTCGAGGTCCCTGTACCGCTTCGGCTCCTCGGCGCAGACGATCGTCCGCACGATGCCCTCCGCCTCGAGCTTGCGCGTCACGTCGGCGACGGAGCGCGCACCCGCCGCGTCCTGGCCGCCGGTCATCGCGACCGTCGAGTTGTAGAGGAGCTTGAACGTGACGTCGACGCCGGCGGCGACGCACGCCTGCACCGCGAGCTGGCCGGAATGGAAGAACGTGCCGTCGCCGACGTTCTGGAACAGGTGGCCGCCCGCGTGGGTGAACGACTGACCGATCCACTGCGCCCCCTCGCCGCCCATGTGCGTGAGGCCGGTGACCGCGCTCGTCGGCCGCTGCATCATTCCCGCGAGGCCGTGGCAGCCGATCCCGCCGCCGGCGAGCGAGCCCTCGGGCACAACGGTCGAGCGGTTGTGCGGGCAGCCGCTGCAGAAGTACGCAGTGCGGCGCACCGGCAGCACCGGCAGCGTGAGGGCGGGCGGCGCGGTCGCCGGGCGCAGCTCGACCCGCGCCGCGAGCACCCGCCGCAGGACGTCGGCGAGTCGTGGCGCGGTCAGCTCCCCGTCGGCGGGCACGAGCGGGCGGCCCTCGAGGTCGCGCTTGCCGAGTACCGTCGGCGCCCCCGACCCGTAGAGGGCGTCGCGCACCTGCGTCTCGAGGAAGGGCTGCTTCTCCTCGACCACGAGCACCGTCTCGACGCCGCGCGCGAAGTCCCGCACGGTCTCGCGCTCCAGCGGGTTGACCATTCCGATGCGAAGCAGGCGGATGCCCCGCCGGGCCGCGGTCTCGGCGTCGAGTCCGAGGTCGAGCAGCGCCTGGAGGACGTCGTTGCTCGTCTTGCCCGGGGCGACGATCCCGAGCCAGGCGTCGCGCGCGTCGATCGCGACCTCGTCGAGGCGGTTCGCGCGCGCGAATGCCTGCACCATCTCCCAGCGCGGCCCGACGAGCTCCTGCTCGGCGACCGCCGCCACCGGGGGGCCGGGCACGGTCTGCTGCCGGTACGTCCACGGCCGGCCGTTCCACTCGAGCTCGGGGATCGCGATCTCGAGGTCGCGGAAGTCGCGCGCGACGCTCCACGCGCCGTCGGCGACGTCCGTGACGATCTTCAGCGAGATCCAGCAGCCGGAGACGCGGGAGAGCGCGATCCCGAGCAGCCCGAGCCGGACGATCTCCTCGCTCGAGCGCGGCGCGAGCACCGGCAGGCCGAACGACGCGAGCGTCGCCTCGCTCGCCGACGGGATCGTCGACGACTTCGCCCCAGGGTCGTCGCCGGCAAGCACGAGCACCCCGCCGCGCGGGTTCGCGCCGAAGAGGTTCGCGCCGCGGAAGGGGTCGCCGGAGCGGTCGACGCCGGGGGCCTTCCCGTACCAGACGCCGACGGTGCCGTCGAAGGTGGACGCGCGGCCGGGCAGCGGCAGCTGGGAGCCCCAGACGGCGGTCGCGGCGAGCTCCTCGTTCACGCCCGGGACGAGCGCGAACTCGGGCCGGTCGGCGAGGCCGGGGGCGGAGGCGAGCGCGAGGTCGACGCCGCCGAGCGGGCTACCCGGGTAGCCGGAGGCGAAGACGCCGGTGCGCAGGCCGGCCGCGCCGTCGCGCTCGAGCTGCTCGACGAGCAGGCGGGCGATCGCGGGGACGCCGCCGAGGAGCACCGGCGCGGCGGAGGGGACGAACCGGTCGGCCGGCTCGTACGTCCACGCGCTGCGCTCCACGACCGTCACGAGACGGCGAATATCCTCCGGGGAGCGGGCGCTCGGTCGAGCGGCACGAGCCGGGAACGGTCGACGTCGCGGACATCGTGGCAGCCCATCAGCGCGCGCGTCCGCCCGGCGGTGGAAGCGACCGGCTGCGATCCGACCGCGAGCTCGCCTCCGTCGGCCAGTGGGGTCGTGCTCCCTGCCGAGGACGGGTTCGAGGACGACGGGTTCGAGGTGGCGGTGTGAGGCAACGGGATCCCTGCACCCGATAGTAGACTCGGACGGTGGTCGCGGGCGCAATTCGGTCGAGGGTGCAATTGATCGAGGGCGCATGAGGTCGATCGCCACCGCCGTGGGCGCACTCCGCCGGTCGGGGATCCGGGAGATGATGGACAGCGCCGCCTCTCTCGACGGGGTGCTGCACCTGGAGATCGGCGAGCCGGACTTTCCGACTCCTTCGCACATCGTCGACGCCGTCGTGCGCGCCCTCGCCTCGGGCGACGTGAAGTACACGCTCTCGCGCGGGACGCCGGAGTTGCGCGCGCTGCTCGCGGAGAAGCTGCGCGAGCGCAACCGGATCGACGTGCCGCCGGAAGCGATCGTCGTCACCTCCGGGGGCACCCCCGCCGTGTACGGAGCGCTCGCGGCGCTGCTCGACCCCGGGGACGGCGTGCTTCTCCCCGATCCGGGCTGGCCGAGTGCCGAGATGGCGGCGACGCTTCTCGGGGCACGTCCGCTGCACTACCGGCTGACGCCCGAGTCCGGCTACCAGCCCGATCTCGAGCAGCTCGAGGCGCTGGCTCCGCAGGCGCGATTGCTGGTCCTGAATACGCCGAGCAACCCGACCGGCGCGGTGTTCGGGCGCGAGCTGCTCGAGAGGCTGCTCGGGCTCGCCCAGCGCCACGACCTCACCGTGCTGAGCGACGAGGTGTACGAGGAGATCGTGTTCGACGCCGATCACGTCAGCATCGGCTCGCTCGGCGACCCGGACCGGGTGGTGAGCGTCTTCAGCTTCTCGAAGAGCTATGCGATGACCGGCTGGCGCGTCGGCTACGTCGTCGCTCCCCTCGAGGTGGCGGAGGCGATCGTCAAGGTGCAGGAGGCGATCGTCGCGTGCCCGTCGTGGCCGGGCCAGAAGGCGGCCGAGGCGGCGCTGACGGGGCCACAGGATGCCGTGGCTGCGATGCGCGCGGCATACCGGACGCGGCGTGACGTCGCCGTCGCGGCACTCGAGAGGGAAGGCCTGCTCCTGGCCGTGCCGCAGGGCGCCTTCTACGTGATGGTCGACGTGAGCGCTCTCTCCGACGACACCTACGCGATTGCCCGAACGCTGCTGCACGGGCAACGGGTCGCAGTCGCACCGGGAGAGAGCTTCGGCCCGAACGGCGGCGGCGCCGTACGGCTCTCACTCGCCTCGTCCGAGGAGGTCGTCGCAGAGGCGATCGAGCGGATCGCACGTGCCGTCCGCGGTGCAGACACCGTGTCGGCATCACGCTGATCGCACCCGAGTTGGCCGTTGGGAAGAGAGGGTCGGGGCGTTGCAGACCGATCGTGGCTACAGGGCTTCCCCGGGCGATCGCCGACCTTCGCCCTCGGTGGGCGGAGACGGGCCACGCGGGTCGGGGTGGGTGATGACCGCGGAGGGGCCGCCGTCGATGCGATCGCCTGCGCAGCCGGGGAGGGGCGGGTCGAGGGGCACGAGCCAGGACGGGTTGAGCTCGCGAACGTCGCGGCATCCCATCAGCACGAGCGTCCGCCGGAGCTCGTCGCGGAGGATCTCCAGCACGGCGGCCACCCCGTCGGGGCCGGCGGCCGCGAGACCGTAGAGGAACGGCCGTCCCACGAGTACCGCCCGCGCGCCGAGCGCGAGCGCCTTCACGACGTCCGTACCGCGGCGGACGCCGCCGTCCACGAGGAGCTCGCAGCGCCCGGCGATGGCGGCCGCGATCTCCGGCAGGACGTCGAGTGTTCCGACACCGCTCTCCAGTTGCCGGCCGCCGTGGTTCGACACGACGATGCCGTCGAGCCCGAGCTCGACCGCGCGCGCCGCGTCCTCCGCGTCCATCACGCCCTTGACGAACACCGGCCCCGGCCACTCCGACCGGATCCAGTCGACGTCCTCCCAGCTCATGTCCGGGTAGAGGTAGTCGGTCTGCAGCTGCACCGATCGCACGGCCGCACCGACGCCGGCCTCGTCGACGAGGTTGCGGAGCGAGATCCGCCGGTGCCGGACGAGCCCGTACGCCCAGCGTGGCCGCAGCGCCCCCTCGAGCAGCCGCCGCGGCGTCAGCACCGGCGGGATCGACATGCCGCGCCGCAGCTCGTTCTCGCGCCGCCCGTAGACCGGGACGTCCACCGTGACGACGAGCGCG
>DATFMW010000211.1:0-2100 GCA_035266765.1 Gaiellaceae bacterium
GGGATGGTGCGCACCGAGGTGATGTGCGCGAGCTGCGGCGGCCACCTCGGCCACGTGTTCCCGGACGGCCCGCACCCGACCGGCCTGCGTTACTGCATCAACTCCGCGGCGCTGCGACTCGACGAGAAGTAGCGGCCTCGAGCTCGAGCAGGAGCCGCTTGCGCTCGAGCCCGCCGCCGTAGCCGGTGAGCGTCCCGTCCGAGCCGACGACGCGGTGGCACGGGACGACGACGGGGATCGGGTTGCGTCCGTTCGCGTGCCCGACGGCGCGCACGGCCGTGGGACGGCCGATCCGCCGCGCGAGCTCCGCATAGCTGATCGTCTCGCCGTACGGGATCCGCCCGAGCTCCTCCCAGACGCGGCGCTGGAACGGCGTCCCCGCGGGTGCGAGCGGGAGATCGAACCCGGTGCGCCGGCCGGCGAAGTACTCCGCGAGCTGGGCGCGCGCGTCCGCGAACGTGGCGGCGTCGCGCTGCAGGCGGGACGCGTCCTCGCCCGCGAAGCGAATCTCGTGCACGGCGCGGCCGTCGCCGACGAGCAGCAGCTCGCCGATCGGCGTGTCGAGCGTCGCGGCGATCACGCGGCGATCCGCTCCGCCGCGGGCCCGGCGAGCGAGGCCCAGAGGTACTGCAGCGCATACGCCCGGTACGGCTGCCAGCGTTCCGCGAGCCGCGCCGCGGCGGCCGGGCTCCCACCCTGCCCGAGCCGTTCGAGCGCGCGGCGGACGCCGAGGTCGGAGGGCAGGAATGCGTCCGGGTCTCCCAGCACGCGCATCGCGACGTACGCAGCCGTCCACGGCCCGATCCCGGGCAGCGCGAGCAGGCGCGCGCGGGCCTCGTCCCGGTCGGCGCCGGCGTCGAGCACGAGCCCGCCGCCGGCGAGCGCGTCCGCGAGCCCGAGCAGCGCACGGCGGCGCGCGGCGGGCATCGCGAGCGTCTCGGGAGCAACCGAGGCGAGCGCAGCGGCGGACGGGAACAGATGCGTGACGCCGCCGACGGGCCGTGCGAGCGGCTCCCCGCACGCGGCGACGAGCCGTCCGGCGAGCGTCGCCGCGCCGCGCAGCGAGACCTGCTGGCCGAGCACGGCGCGCACCGCGAGCTCCGCGCCGTCCACGTACCGCGGGACGCGCCGGCCCGGGCGGGCCCGTACGAGCGGGCCGAGCACGGCGTCAGCGCCGAGCGACTCCGCGACGGTGTGCGGGTCGGCGTCGAGGTCGAGCAGGACGCGGCAGCGTTGCGCCGCGGTCGCGAGGTCGCGCAGATCGTCGAGCCAGAAGCGCGCCTGCATGTGGCCTCCGGCCGGCCGCAGCTCGACGACGCCGCCGCCGCCGTGCGGCAGCCGGAGACTGCGGCGGTACGTGTCACCGTCGATCTCCTCGACCCCGGGCACGGCACGCGCGCCGAGGAACTCGACGAGTCCGGCCGCGTCGAGCGGCGCCCGGTAGGGCAGCCGCAGCGTCACGGCCTCACCGGCTTCCGTGCGGCCGCCCCGTCTCGCCTGCGCGCGGAGGGCGCCCGGCGCGACCGCGAAGACCTCGCGCACGGTGTCGTTGAACTGGCGCACGCTCCCGAACCCCGCCGCGAACGCGACCGCGGTGACGGGCAGCTCCGTCGTCTCGAGCAGGACGCGCGCGCTCTGTGCACGCTGCGCGCGGGCGAGCGCGATCGGCCCGACGCCGACGACGGCGACGAGCTGGCGGTGGACGTGCCGCTCGGTGTAGCCGAGCCGCCGCGCGAGTCCGGAGACGCCCTCGCGGTCGACGGTCCCGTCGGCGATCAGCCGCATCGCGCGCCCGACGAGGTCGCCGCGCCGGTCCCACTCCAGCGAGCCGGGCGTCGCGTCGGGGCGGCAGCGCTTGCAGGCGCGAAACCCGGCGGCCTGCGCGGCCGCGGCGGTGCGGTAGAAGCGGACGTTCTCACGCTTCGGCGTCCGCGCGGGGCAGCTCGGCCGGCAGTAGATCCGGGTCGAGGTGACGGCGCAATAGACCCATCCGTCGAAGCGTGGGTCGGCCGCCTCGACCGCCTGCCAGAACCGGTCGGAATCGACGATCACGCCGTCACCCTGCCACGCCGGACATCCCTGCGCTCGCGGAAATCGGAC
>DATFMW010000212.1:0-3388 GCA_035266765.1 Gaiellaceae bacterium
GACGTCGAAGCCGATCGCGATCGGCGTGTTCTGCCAGCTCGACGGCTTGTCGAGACGGAACCGGAGGTAGAGGTACTCCTCGTCCTTCACGGCGCGCACCTCGCGTACCGGGCCGCGCGACTCGGCGATCACCTGGCTGCCGTTCGTCGTCCATTCGCGCTCGTTGCCGTCGAGGGTGACCACGGCCCGCGCTCCGGGATCGGCGGCGACGATGCCGAACTGCTCCTCGTTGGTCATCGGATCGAGCCACAGTTGCCGCCGCCCCGCGGGAAGCTGGTACTCGACGGTGTTCCACGTGAACTTGAACCACTCGTCGACCCACTCGAAGAGGATTCCGCCGGCGAGCCCCTCGCGCCGGATGTCCTCCATCATCTGCGCGTTCATCCGCGCGGCCTGGGTCTCGGAGTGGGCGCCCTGGTCGCGGCCGGCCGGGCCGAGATGGGCAACCCCGATGCTGCCCGGGACGCCGAACTCGGTGATCATCACCGCCTGCTTGCCGTGGTGGGCCTTGATCGCGGCGAGATAGCCCGCATACGGGTCGAGCTTGCCGTCCCAGGGCCGGCGGTAGTTCTGGTAGGCCGGGGTCCTGCGCAGGAACTCGGGGTAGTACGGGTAGGCGTGGTAGCTGGCGAAGAACCCTCCGGGCCACGCCGCGGTGGCCGCGAGGTGGGTCGCGTCGATCGACACCAGGTCCTCGGAGGCGAGCGGCTCGTATGGATGGTGCAGCGGATCGGCGGTGAGCCAGTTCGTGAACGTGACGGGCCTGCTCCAGCCGCGCTTCGCCTCGAGCGAGGCGAGCCCGTCGAGCTCCATCGCGATGAAGTCCTCCATCGGGTTCGCGGCCTTCGTCGTCGTGATGTAGCGGCCGGTGTAGTGGGCGCGGCCGCGGTTGAGGCGGTTCGTCGTCGCGGTGGCGCCCGGATCCCACTCGACCCCCGGCGACCAGGCCAGGAGCCAGCGCGAGACGTCGGAGCGGTAGCGGCCGCCCGCGTGCCCGCGCCGGAGCGGCAGGACGGCGTCGCCGTGGACGACTGCGACCGCGTCGGCGATCTCGCTCTTGAAGCCGTTCGCGACGGCGGGCGACCAGGCGTTGCCCGAGGCGGTGAACTCCTCCTCCGGGATCCAGACGCCCTGGATGAGGTAGATCGGGCGGCTCGGGTGCGCGCGGTCGTAGGCCGCGAGCGCGTCGTAGAACGACGGGCGCAGGATCGTGTAGATGCGGACGACGGAGATGCCGAGGCGGCCCATGCCGGAGAGCCAGCGGTCGTCGTCGGCGCGTGTGGCGGCGACCTGGCCCGGCAGCGTTCCAGGCACCGTCGCGCCGAGGTTGACGCCCGCGAAGAAGCGCGGGCGGAAGCGGCCGCCGGTCGCGACGGCGAGTCGGCCCGCCTGGACGCGAGCCGGGAGCGTCAGCCCTTGCACGCGCAACGTCCCGGCCGGCGCCGCCGCCGCCGACCCGCCGCGCTCTGCTCCGAGCAGCGCTCCCGCGACGAGCACGGCGGCCACTCCGGCGAGCATCGGCCCGCGCACACCGATCAGAGTAGCCCTCGATCGTCGAAACGGGGGATCAGGCGAGCGCGACCGCGCCCTCGGCGCGGTCGAAGACGAGCTGGCCGTCGCGCGCGTCGACGCGGATCGTGTCCCCGTCGGCGAAGTCGCCCTCGAGCAGCCGCAGCGCGAGCGGGTTCTCGACGAGCCGCTGGATCGCCCGCTTCAGCGGCCGGGCGCCGTAGGCGGGATCCCAGCCGGCCTCGGCGAGCGCGGCCTTCGCGGCGTCGGTCAGCTCGAGCTCGAGCCGCCGATCGGCGAGCCGCTCGCGCAGCCGCGCGAGCTGGAGCTCGACGATCTCGCCGATCTGGTCGCGCGAGAGCGCCTCGAACTCGACGATCTCGTCGATCCGGTTCAGGAACTCGGGCCGGAAGCGGTCGCGCAGCTCGGCGGCGCTGCGGACGTTCGAGGTCATGATCAGCACGGTGTTGCGGAAGTCGACCGTGCGCCCCTGGCCGTCGGTGAGCCGCCCGTCGTCGAGCACCTGGAGGAGCACGTCGAAGACCTCGGCGTGCGCCTTCTCTATCTCGTCGAGCAGGACGACGGAGTAGGGCCGCCGCCGCACCGCCTCGGTGAGCTGGCCGCCCTCGTCGTAGCCGACGTAGCCGGGCGGGGCGCCGACGAGCCGGGCGACGGTGTGCCGCTCCTGGTACTCCGACATGTCGAGCCGCACCATCGCGCGGTCGTCGTCGAACATGAACTCGGCGAGCGCGCGCGCCAGCTCGGTCTTGCCGACGCCCGTCGGGCCGAGAAAGACGAAGCTGCCGATCGGCCGGTTCGGGTCCTGGAGCCCGGTCCGGGCGCGCCGCAACGCGTTCGCGACGGCGGCGACCGCCTCGTCCTGCCCCACGAGGCGCAGGTGGAGCCGCTCCTCCATGTGGATCAGCTTCTCCGTCTCGCCCTCGAGCAGCCGGTCGACCGGAATCCCGGTCCAGCGCCCGACGACGGCCGCGACGTCGTCCTCGTCGACCTCTTCCTTCACGAGCCGGTCGGCCTGCGGCCGCTCTGCGAGAACGTTCTCCAGCGCCGGAAGCTCGCCGTAGCGGATCTCCGCCACGCGCTGGAGGTTGCCGTTGCGCTCCTCGCGCTCCGCCTCGACGCGGAGCTCATCGATCCTCCGTGTGGCGTCCTTCACGCGCTGAAGGCCCTCCTTCTCCTTCGACCAGCGCGCAGCCAGCTCGTCTCGACGCTCTTTCACCTCGGCGAGCTCCTTCTCCAGCGGAACCCGCTCAGCGGGTTCCGCTGCGAGCGAAGCGAGCTCGATCTCGAGCTGGCGGACGCGCCGCTCCGCCTCGTCGAGCTCGAGCGGCGACGAGTCGATCTCCATGCGCAGCCGCGAGGCCGCCTCGTCGACGAGGTCGATCGCCTTGTCGGGCAGGAAGCGGTCGGCGATGTAGCGGTGCGAGAGCACGGCGGCGGCGACGAGGGCCGCGTCGCGGATGCGGACGCCGTGGTGGGCCTCGTAGCGCTCCTTCAGCCCGCGCAGGATCGCGATCGTGTCCGCGACCGACGGCTCGCCGACGAGCACCGGCTGGAAGCGCCGCTCGAGCGCCGCGTCTTTCTCGATGTGCTTGCGGTACTCGTCGAGCGTCGTCGCGCCGACGCAGCGCAGCTCGCCGCGCGCGAGCATCGGCTTGAGCAGGTTCGCCGCATCCACCGCGCCCTCGGCAGCGCCGGCGCCGACGATCGTGTGCAGCTCATCGATGAAGAGGACGAGGTTCCCCTCGGCGTTCGCGATCTCCTCGAGCACCGCCTTCAGCCGCTCCTCGAACTCGCCGCGGTACTTCGAGCCGGCGAGCAGCGCGCCGATGTCGAGCGCCCACACCCGCTTGCCCTTCAG
>DATFMW010000213.1:0-3282 GCA_035266765.1 Gaiellaceae bacterium
GGCGCTCGTCCGCAGCCCGGAGTACCTGCTCGCGACCGCGAACCCCGACTACCTGATCCCCCTGCCTGGCTCGCTCGCACCGATCTTCCTGCCGCGCCCGGCACTGCAGGCCCTCGCCGGAGCCTCCGGGCAGGTGAACGACGTCGTCGCGGACTTCCCGGCCGCGACGCCACTCGCCCGTCGGCTCTCCCTGGCCGATGGTCTTCCCGTCGCGACGGCGATCCCGCGCGACGCGCAGTACAGCCTGCGCTTCACGAACGCCGACATCCGCAGCTTCTCGATCCTCACGCCGGTGCTCGCCGGTGTCTTCGCCGCCGTCGGCCTGCTGCTGGTCGCACTCAGCCTCCGACGCGTCGTTCAGGCGCAGCGCCGAGAGCTCGGAGCACTCCTCGCGCTCGGATACGGCCGTCTCAGGGTGATCGCGACCGTGCTCGGCTCGGCCGCGATGCTCGGCGTCGGCGGCGCGCTCGTCGCCCTCGCGATGACGCTCGCCGTCGGCTTCCTCGTCGCCGAGGAATACGCACGGACGGTCGGCTTCCCGCAGGTCGTCCACGGGCTCGCCGCCGCCCCGCTGGCGCTCGGCGCCGGGCTCGCACTCGGAGCGACGCTGCTCGCCGCCGCGCTTCCGGCAGCAGGCCTGGCCCGGCTACGCCCGACTCTCGCCATGCGCGGCGAGCAGATGGCCGCCTTCTCGCTGCCGGACAGACTCGAACGGCTCACCGCGCGTGGCGGACCCGCCCTCGCCTACGCGCTGCGCGCACTTCTGCGCCGGCCGCTCTGGAGCGGAGCGACCGTGCTCAGCGTGGCCGGCGCGATCGCCCTCGGCGCAGCCCTCCAGATCGTCGCCACCTCCACGAACCGCTCGATCGATGCCACCTTCGCGCACCAGAGGTGGAGCGCCACGGCCGACCTCGCACAGCCCCTCCCCCTCACGACCGCGCACGCGCTTGCACGAGCCGCGGGCGCACAGGCGGCCGAGCCGACCGTGAAGGGATCGGCTCGACTGCTCGCCCCGAGTGGCGAAGCCGCCGACATCCAGCTCGTCGGGCTCCCCCCCGCCCCCGCCCTCGAGCGGCTGGACGTGAGCGCGGGAACCGGCCCGGCCCAGGGCGCCGCCGCTCTCAGCGAGCAAGTCGCCTCGCAACTCCACGTACGACCGGGCGCGCACCTCACGCTGGTCACGCCCTCAGGCGATCTCACGGTCCGGGTGGCCGGCACCGTCCGCACCATCGCCGGCGGAGCGGTCTACCTCCCCCGTGCCCAAGCCGCAGCGCTTCTCGGTCTCACAGGTCGGGCCACCAACGTGCTCGTCACGGGCGGCTGGAGCGTCGAGCGCGCGCTCCGGTCGCGCCCCGAAGTGGCCCGCGTGACCTCGAAGAGCAGCGCGAGAGACGGCATGCACAAGCTCGTGCGGGAGCTGACGACCCTGATCGACGTCCTGGTCGCGATCAGCCTCGCCGTCGGCGGGCTCTTCCTCGTCTCGAGCCTCACCCTCTCGACACACGACCGCGAGGGCGAGCTCGCGACCCTCCGAGCGCTCGGTTTCGGTCGCCGTCAGATCACGATCGTGCTCGGAGGCGAGGCCGGCATCCAGACACTCCTCGCGGCCGGGCTCTCGATCCCACTCGCACTCGCACTCGCCGCACCGCTCACGGACACGATCGGCCGGGCCTGGTTCCGGATCGGTCTCTCTCCCGGGAGCGGCGACTTCGCCGTCGTGATCGTCCTCGGTCTCGCGCTCGGCGTCCTCACCACCGGCATCGCCGTCCGCAACGTGCTCCGACTCGACCTCGCCAGGACCGTCCGCGCCCGACTCATCGGGTAGCAGAGCAAGGCCTCTGCTGACGGAACTGCCGGCATCCGTGACGTCCGGCTGGCAAGCCTCCTGCGTTGGCAACCCCGGTGTACGTGGAAAAGCGCGGAGGCGAGATTGGGGTATCACCGATGCGGAGGCTGCGCACAGTCGGGGTCGGAGTTCTGGCGGTGGCCGCCGCGGTCGGGTTCGCCGTGAGCGCCTCGGCGGGAGGCCGGAGCGCCGGTTCCGACCAGCAGTACGGCGGCGAGCCGTCTGTCGCCCCGCGGCGCGAAGCGGGAACTGGAACGAAACAGAGCAAGCAAGCTTGCGGCCGCGCAACGTGATGCGGTTGGGTTTGGGTGACCTCCCGGCGTGGAAGGTGAGTGAGCAACCGCTGCCCGGTTCGGGCGCGAGTCGCAGAGATGGGAGGCAACGCCATGACGGAGCGGACCTCAGATCAGACCTATAGCGGCGGCCCGGCGGCCAACTACGAGCGCTACTTCGTTCCCGCCATCGGTGCGCCGCTCGCCCGCGACCTCATCGAGCTTGCTGCGCTCCGGCCCGGCGAGCACGTCGTCGACGTGGCCTGTGGCACCGGCGTCGTCGCGAGACTCGCGGCCAAGCGGGTCGGCGACGGCGGCGCCGTCGCCGGCGTCGACGTCAACCCCGGCATGCTTCAGGCTGCTCGCAACGCGGCCGCGGACACGGCGATCGAATGGCACGAGGCGAGCGCCGAGGCGCTCCCGCTCGGGGACGCGACCTGCGACGTGGCGCTCTGCCAGATGGGCCTGCAGTTCTTCCCCGACAGGCCTGGCGCCCTCCGGGAAATGCGGCGCGTCCTCAGACCCGGCGGACGTGTCGTCCTCAACCTCCCCGGGCCGACGCCACCCCCGCTCGCCGTCCTCGAGCAGGCGCTGCAACGGCACATCGGCCGCGAAGCCGGGAGTTTCGTCGCAACGGTCTTCTCCCTCCACGACACCGACGAGACCCGCACACTCCTCGAGGACGCCGGCTTCACCGACGTGCAGGCGCGCTCCGAGTGCAAGACGCTCAGGCTGCCACCCGCACAGGACTTCCTCTGGCAGTACGTGTACAGCACGCCACTCGCCGATACCGCGAGCACGCTTGACAAAGACGCCCGCGACGGCCTGCAGCAAGAGGTCGCCACCGGCTGGGAGCCCTTCGCCGAGGACGACGGACTCGTCCTCGAACTCGACATGACCAGCGCAATCGGACACAGAACCTAGAGCCGGCCCGGCCACGCCACGGCTGAGCCGGTGCCGCGACCGACCTGCGCGGGCGCGGCTCGAGACGCCGGGCACCCGAGCCGCGAGCCGGCACAGCCGGCTCGCACCCGAGCGAGCGGAAAGCGGAGCGCGTGGGCACCGCGCGCGGAAGCGCGCGTTGCCCCAGCGAAGCGGGCGAAGCGGGAAGTGGAGCTAGCCGGGCTCGAACCGGCGACCTCCTGGGTGCGATCCAGGCGCTCT
>DATFMW010000214.1:0-4528 GCA_035266765.1 Gaiellaceae bacterium
CGGCGGCTGGGCGAGCGCCTTCGCGAGCGCGACGCCCCACGCCTCCCTCGGCTGCTCCTCGGCGCGGCCCCAGACGACGCACGCGTTGGCGGGTGCCCAGCGCTCGAGGAAGTCGCACTTGCGCCGCTCCGCCTCGAGCAGCGTCACCTCGCGCTCGGGCAACGCCAGCGCAAGCGGGATGCCCGGTGAGCCGCCGCCCGAGCCGACGTCGACGACCTGACCGTCGAAGCGCTCGACGAACGGCGCCGCGCGCAGCGCGTCGTCGACGAGCATCGCGCGCGCCTGCCCGAGGTCGCGGATCGCCGTCAGCCCGGGGCCGGCGACGACGGCCTCGAGCCAGTCAGTCAGCGGGGAGGACGACGACGTACCGATTCGGCTCCGTCCCCTCCGAGGTCGTCTCGACTCCCTCGACGTCCTTCAGCTTCAGGTGGACGACCTTGCGCTCGACCGCCGTCATCGGCTCGAGCTCCTCCGGCCGGCCGGTGTCGCGAACCTGGGCCGCAACGCGCAGTGCGAGCGACTCGAGAGTTGCACGGCGGCGCTCCCGGTAACCGGCAGCGTCGACGACGATCTCCTTGCGCTCGTCGCCGTAGGTGCGGTGGGCGATCGCGTTCAGGAGGTACTGGAGCGCGTCGATCGTCTGGCCGTGGCGGCCGATCAGGATCGCGACGTCGTGACCCGAGCACGCGACCGTGACCGACTCGTCGTCCTCGTCGACGTCGAGACTCGCTTCGACGCCGAGCGCAGTCACGATGCCCGCGACGAGACCGCGCATGTCTGCGGCCAGTGCGCTCTCGTCGAGCGCAGGCCCCGACGTGACCGCCTCCGCGGGCAGGAGCGCAACGACGCGGGCGGGTGCGTAGCCGACGCCCAGCAGGCCGCGCTCGCCTTCCGAGACGACCTCGAAGCGCACCGCAGACTTGTCGAGGCGCGGGTGCCGCTGCTCGAGCTCCCGCAGCGCCGCCCACTTCGCCTCGCCGACGGTCTCGCCCGTCGCTTCGACGGTGAGCTCGTCGCTCATCGCCGTCCGCCGGCCTTTTTCTTGCGACGAACCTTGCGCGGCGGCGCCGGCGGTCCCGCGTTCGCACCCGGCTTCGCGGCCTCCGGCGCGGGCTCGACGGCGTCGGGCTCTTCCTTGGGCGGAGTACGCGAGCTCCGTTTCGCGGTATCCGGCGCGGCCGTCTTCGGGATCAGCCGCCGCGTGATCAGGCCCTGCCCGACCGTCCAGAGGTTCGTCGTCATCCAGTAGAGGACGAGGCCGGCCGGGAAGCGGGCGATCACGAAGACGAAGACGAGCGGCATGATCATGAACAGCCGCCGCTGCATCTTGTCGGCTGTCGCCGACATGTAGAGCGTCGACGCCATCTGGCTGCCCACGTAGACGACGAGCAGGATGTAGCCGCCCCAGAACGACGTCGTGTGGTCGGCGATCGACGGCACGAAGTGCAGCCACGAGAGCGAGCCCGGGTGCTGCGACGCGGGCTCGTTCGCGAAGTTCTTCAGCGTGTAGTAGAGCGCGATGAAGACCGGGAACTGGAACAGCATCGGCAGGCACGAGGCGGCCGGGTTGATGTTGTTCTCCTTGTAGAACTTCATCAGTTCCTCGTTCTGCTTCTGCTTGTCGCCCTTGTACTTCTTCTGTAGCTCCTTCATCTGCGGCGCGAAGCGCTGCAGGCTCTGCATCGAGTGGATCTGCCGGACGGTCAGCGGCACGAGGAGCATCCGGACGGCAACCGTCGTCGCCACGATCGACCACGCCCATGTGAGGCCGAGCGTCGTGTGGAACCAGTCGAGGACGCCGCGCATCCCGTGCTCGAGCGGCGTCAACGGTGACGCGAGGATCAGGGCGGCGAGATGCATCATCGAACGGGGTCGAAGCCTCCACGGCTCCACGGGTTACAACGCAACAGCCGCCAGCCTGCCATGAGACCGCCGCGTACGAGGCCGTGACGGCGCAGCGCCTGCACCGCGTACTCCGAGCACGAGGGATGGTACTTGCACGTCGTCGGGAAGAGCGCCCCGAGCGTGACCCGGTAGAGCCACACGAGCCCGATCCCGAGCAGGCCCGGCAGCCGCAGGACACCGGCGTAGGCTCGCCCGAGCCGACCGGGAGCGACGATGCCGGCCTGGCCGGTGCCAACGCGGGCCGTTGTCATCCCGCCGCCTCCGAGCCGGCGTTTCCCGCCTGGCCGAGCACCTCGTCGACGCGCTCGCCGAGCCAGGCGAATCCGTTCGCCTCGACCGCCTCCGGCAGCCCCGGTCGCACGATCAGCACGTAGTCGTGGCCCGCGGGCACGCGCTCGAGACGCTCCTGCCAGACCTCGCGCAGCTGCCGCTTGATCCGGTTGCGCTCGACCGCACCGCCGGCGGCGCGCGGCACGGAGAAGCCGAACCGCGGCGCAGCCGCCTCGTCCTGCGGGAACCAGTAGAGGACGAGAAAGCGCGACGACACCGACCGCCCCTGGCGGTACACGGCATCGAAGTCCCGCGACCGGGACAGGCGGTTCGCGCGCTTCACGGGTGGCAGCTTAGTGGTCGCAGCCGCTCGGGCCTCGCCGCTACGCGGAGAGGCGGGCGCGACCCTTGCCACGGCGGCGCTTGAGAATCGCGCGGCCGGCGCGGGTCGCCATGCGGGCGCGAAAGCCGTGCTTGCGCTTGCGGCGGCGGACGTTTGGCTGATAGGTGCGCTTCACGTTTCGATGAGGTCTTCGCTGGGGTCGGGGCGGAAAAATCCCCCGTTCAGGGGGGACGCGAGCGGCCAGTATAGACGACGCCCCGTCCACCGCTTTGTCCACAAGCGCCTCTGGTGCAGGAATGCGCCCCTGCGGAGTTTCCCCCATCTCTTTCCACACCTGTGGAGGGAAATGTCTGGATTGTAATATCCCTGCAAATAGCGCTATTTTGTCCCCCGGTGAGGCACTGTTATGCTGGCCCTCGGTTGGAACGAGGGAGGAGCTGGCGGCAGGGTGGAGGACCAAATCGAGCTGACTGCGGAGAGCCTGTGGGGCGAAGTTTCCGGGCGGCTCAAGGGAGCCCTCAACGACACCACGTACAGCACCTGGTTCGCTGAAGCCGTCGGCCTGGACGCAACCGGCGGCGGGTTCGTCATCGGCGTCCCGAACGACTTCACGCGCGACTGGATCGAGGGCCACTTCCTCGGCCTGATCGACGCCGCCATCCGTGACGTGACCGGACGGGAGCGGGTCGTTCACCTCGAGGTCGTCGGCTCGAACGCGGGCGCAGCGGCGTCTGTCGAGGCGACCGAGCTGCCGACACCGTTGCCGGTTCGCGTCGTCGAGCGGGTTGCGCATCCGCGCCCCGAGAGCGGTGGCTTCAACGCGAAGTACACCTTCGACTCGTTCGTGATCGGCTCCTCGAATCGGTTCGCGCACGCAGCCGCGCTCGCGGTCGCAGAAGCGCCGGCGCAGGCGTACAACCCGCTCTTCATCTACGGCGGCACCGGCCTCGGCAAGACGCACCTGCTCCAGGCGGTCGCCCAGTACGTGAGCGAGCACTCGTCGGATCTCTCCGTTCGCTACGTGACGAGCGAGACGTTTATGAACGACTTCATCAACTCCCTGCGCGACAAGCGCATCGAGGGCTTCAAGCAGCGCTACCGCGCCTACGACGTCCTCCTGATCGACGACGTGCAGTTCTTCGAGCACAAGGAGCGGATCCAGGAGGAGTTCTTCCACACCTTCAACTCGCTCTACGAGGCGGGCTCGCAGATCGTGATGTCGAGCGACCGGCCACCGCGTGACATCGCGACGCTCGAGGAGCGGCTGCGCAGCCGCTTCGAGTGGGGCCTGATCACCGACATCCAGCCCCCCGACCTCGAGACGCGGATCGCGATCCTCCGCAAGAAGGTGAAGGTCGACGGCATCCACGTCCACGACGAGCAGGTGCTGACGTTCATCGCGAGCCGCGTCTCGACGAACATCCGCGAGTTGGAAGGAGCGCTCACCCGTGTCGTCGCGTTCTCGTCGCTCACAGGGCGCGTGATGTCCGTCGAGCTCGCCCAGGACGTACTCCGAGACGTCTTCCCACAGGGTGAAGCCGCCCAGGTCTCGATCAAGCGCATCCAGGACCTCGTCGCGGAGCGCTTCGACCTCTCACTCGAGGAGCTCTGCGGCGACAAGCGCTCCCAGAACATCGTCTATCCACGCCAGGTCGCGATGTACCTCTCCCGCGAGCTCACCGACTCTTCCCTCCCGAAGATCGGGAAGGAGTTCGGCGGCCGCGACCACACGACGGTGATCCACGCAACCTCGAAGATCGCCCGGCTGATCCGTGAGGACAGATCTGTGTACAACCTCGTGCAAGAACTCACCGCACGTGTGAAACAGGTGCGGTGACCCGATGACCCTGTTCAAAACCCCGATCTCTCAACAGGACCCGTCCCCACCCGAAAGCGGTTCCCCGAACGGGCTGGCGGTCGTCTTCCCCGTCGTCCACACTCTCTATTGCTGCTACGAGGTTTCTTACTTAAATGATTGAAACAGACATCGTTGTGGGTGCCGAGTTGAGA
>DATFMW010000215.1:0-3606 GCA_035266765.1 Gaiellaceae bacterium
TCGCCCTGCTCGGTCTCGGCCTCGGCTGGAATTTCTCCTACGTCGCCGCGACCACCGAGCTCGTCTCGCTCGCGAGCCCCTCCGAGCGCGGCCGCCTCGTCGGCTTCTCCGACCTGACCTCGAGCGTCGCCGCCGCTTCGCTCGCCCTCGTCGGCGGCCTCATCTACTCGGCGTCGGGTGCCGCTGCGCTTGCGCTCACCGCCGCCGGCGTCGCTGCGGTGCCTGCGCTCTGGCTTGCAGTTCGACGGCCCGCGGGCGCCGCACCGGCCTTCTCGACGGCCGACTAGGCTGCCGTCGAAGGGGTTGGTCAGCCGGTGAGCGTCTTTTCGCTACAATCCGCCGCCGGCGGACGACCGTCCGCTCTCTCTTCATGAGCACGTACAACGCCAAACCCGGAGAAGTCACGCGCGAGTGGTACCTCGTCGATGCCGAGGGCCAGACGCTCGGTCGGCTCGCGACGCAGATCGCCGACACGCTGCGCGGCAAGCGCAAGCCGCAGTACACGCCGCACGTCGACACCGGAGACTTCGTCGTCGTCGTGAACGCCGAGAAGGTCGCCGTCAGCGGTAACAAGCTCGACCAGAAGCGGTACTACCGGCACTCCGGCTATCCGGGCGGGCTGAAGAGCCGCACGCTTCGCGAGCAGCTCGACCGGCGTCCGACCGAGGTGCTGCGCACGGCCGTACGGGGGATGCTCCCGAAGAACCGACTCGCCCGGCAGCAGCTGACGAAGCTCAAGATCTACGCGGGGCCCGAGCATCCGCACGCCCCGCAGAACCCGCGTCCCCTGAACCTGGAGTCCAAGCCTTGAGTCAGATCGCCCAGTACCGCGGCACCGGCAAGCGCAAGACCTCGGTCGCGCGGGTCATCCTCCGGCCCGGTGACGGTGCGACGTGGGTGAACGGCCGCTCGCTCGAGGAGTACTTCCCGCGTGCCGTCTGGCGGACGATCGCGGCCTCGCCGCTGAAGGTGGCGGACCTCGAGGGGCAGTACGACCTTCGCGTCCGGGTGCACGGCGGCGGTCTGACCGGTCAGGCGGGTGCCGTCCGGCACGGGATCGCCCGAGCCCTCGTCGAGGCGAACCCGGAGCTGCGTATCCCGCTCAAGCGCGAGGGCTTCCTCACGCGCGACGCGCGCCAGGTCGAGCGCAAGAAGGCCGGCCTGCACAAGGCGCGCAAGGCGCCGCAGTTCTCGAAGCGCTAGCGGCGGCTCGCGGCGCGGCGGAGCGCTAGTGTCCGCCCTCGTGGCGCGGGAGTACTTCGGCACCGACGGGGTTCGGGGCATCGTCGGCGAGTTCCTCACCGAGGAGCTCGTGGAGCGGCTCGGGAAGGCGTCTGCCCTCTGGGCGGGTGGAGGCCGCGTCTTCGTCGGTCGCGACACCCGCGCCTCCGGCGAGCTGCTCGCGGAGGCCTTCGCACGCGGGGTGGTCGCGGCGGGCGGGTCGGCAGTGCTCGCGGGCGTCCTGCCGACTCCGGCGGTCGCCCTGTACGGGCTCGACCTCGGCGTCGTCATCTCCGCCTCGCATAACCCGCCCGAGTACAACGGCGTCAAGTTCTTCGACCGCGAGGGACGCAAGCTCAGCGACGCCGTCGAGGAGGAGATCGAAGCGCTCCTCGACGCGTCCGGGCCGGGCGGCGGCTCCGTCGACCGGGTGGACGGAGCCGCCGACGGCTACCTCGCGCACATCGTCGAGAGATTCGGCGGCGACCTTTCCGGTCTCCGGATCGCCGTCGATTGCGCCAACGGCGCCTACGCGGGGCTCGCTCCGAGGACGCTCGCGGCGCTCGGAGCCGAGGTGGTCGCGATCGGCGACGACCCCGACGGCACGAACATCAACGTCGGCTGCGGCGCCACCGACCTCGCCGCCCTGAGCAAGACCGTCCGCGCCGGCGGCCTCGACCTCGGCATCGCCTTCGACGGCGACGGCGACCGCATGCTCGCCGTGGACGCCGCCGGCGAGCGCGTCGACGGCGACCAGATCGTCGCGATCCTCGCTCTCCACCTCGCCGTCGACGCCGTCGCCGTCACGACGATGACGAACCTCGGCTTCCATCGCCTGATGGCCGAGCACGGCATTCGCGTCCTCACGACCGACGTCGGCGACCGCTACGTGCTCGAGGCGCTCCGCCGCGAAGGAGCGGTCCTCGGCGGCGAGCAGTCCGGCCACGTCATCTACCTCGACGGGCACGTCACCGGCGACGGGCTCGTCGCCGCACTGCTCCTCTGCGGCGCGCTCGGCGGCCGCACGCTCGCGGAGGCCGCCGCCGTGATGTTGCGCATGCCCCAGGTGACGCAGAACGTGCCGCGCCGCGGCCGCGGCCCGCTGCCGCAGAGGCTGCTCGACGAGGTCGCGGAGATCAACGCCGAGCTCGCCGGCGGCGGGCGCGTGCTCGTCCGCCCCTCGGGGACGGAGCCGCTTGTCCGGCTGCTCGCGGAGGCCGAGACGGACGAGGAGGCGAAGGCCCTCTCTGGTAGGATCGCCGCACTCGTGACCCGAGAGCTCGGCTGACCGTCCGCGACGTCGCGGGACGTCGCATAGCCGGGCTCGTCGCGTTTCAGGGGGAATACTCCTCCGCGGCGACAAAAGGAGCAGCAGCGTGTGCGGGATCATCGGATACGTCGGCGCCAGAGAGGCCAAGCCGCTGCTGCTGGAGGGCCTCCGTCACCTCGAGTACCGCGGCTACGACTCGGCCGGCATCGTGCTGCGCGAGGACGACCGGCTCGACTACGTCCGGGCCGTCGGCAACCTCCAGAACCTCGTCGAGGCGATCGACTCCAACACGTCGGTCGCGCGGCACGGCCTCGGACACACGCGCTGGGCGACCCACGGCGGCGTCACCGAGCGCAACGCGCACCCGCTCGCCGGCTGCGACGCCGCGAGGATCGCGATCGTCCTGAACGGGATCGTCGAGAACTACCGCGAGCTGCGCGCACAGCTCGGCACCGAGGGGCACACGTTCTCCTCCGAGACCGACGCGGAAGTGGTCGTCCACCTGCTCGAGCGCGAATACGACGGCGATCTCGCCCAGGCGCTCGTCCGCGTCTACCCGCAGCTCGAAGGTCACTTCTCGATCGTCGCCATCCATCACGACCATCCCGACCTGCTCGTCGGCGTCCGCCAGCAGACGCCGCTCGTCGTGGGCCTCGGCGAAGGCGAGAACTTCCTCGCCTCGTCGATCTCCGCGTTCCTCAGCGAGACGCGCAGCGTGGTCTTCCCCGACGACGGCGAGGTGATCGAGATCACGCCCGCCCGCGCCCGCTTCCTCCGCGGCGGGGTCGAGGTCGCTCACCCCGAGGTGAAAGAGATCGACTGGGACGAGGAGAGCGCCGAGAAGGGCGGCTACGAGACGTTCATGCTCAAGGAGATCTACGACCAGCCGGTCGCCGTCGCCGAGACGATCGGCGATCGCGTCCGCGGGCACGAGCTCGTGCTCGACGCGCTCGGCCTGACGGAGCTCGAGATCCGCAACCTGCGCCGGATCGTGATCGTCGCCGCCGGCACCTCATACCACGCGGGCGTCGTCGGCCGCTACATCATCGAGGAGTGGGGGCGCGTCCCGGTCGAGCCCGACATCTCGAGCGAGTGGATCTACCGGAATCCCGTGC
>DATFMW010000216.1:0-6122 GCA_035266765.1 Gaiellaceae bacterium
GGTGTCGCGGGGCTCGTCGTCTTCGCGGCGCTCGCGGGCTCCGTCGGGATCGTCGCGCTCGCCTGGGGGCTTGCCGTGAACGCGGGCATCGCGATCTCGGTACCGGTGTTCGCCCTCGTCCGGCGCGGCGCGCTCGCCGGCCGGTTGCCCGAGCGGCTCGACGTCGGGCCGCGGCTCTGGCGCCTCGTTCAGGGCGCGGCCGTGCCGCTCGCTCTCCAGGGCTCGTACCTCGTCTCGCTCCGGCTCGCGGCGCACACCGGCGTCGGCCAGGTCTCGAGCTTCTCGTACGCGTACCTCGTCGCGACGACGCTCGTCGGCTCGACGGCGTTCTCGCTCGGGCTCATCTCCTCGGCGCCGCTGACGCGGCGCGGCCTCGATCCCGTTGCGGCCGGGCGCCACGTCGTCCACGCCGCCTGGGTGAGCCTCGTGCTCGTCGGCGCGGCCGGCGGTGTGTTCGCGCTCGTCGGCGGGCGGATCATGGGGTTCGTCCTCGGCGACGCGTACGGCGGCAACGTCGGTGAGGAGCTCGGACGACTCGTCGTCTACCTTGCACCCTGGATGCTCGCCTGGGTTGGCTTCGCCGTCGCGTTCCCGCTCGTGTTCGTCGCCGGTCGGCGGCGGACGCTCGTGCCGCTCGCCGCGGCCGGGTTCGCCCTTTTCATCCCGCTCGGGCTCGGCCTGCGGGCGCTTGCGGGCCTGCCGGGGATCGCGATCGCGCTCGGGCTCGCGACGTTCGCGATCGCGTTCGGGCTGATGCGCGCGCTGTCGCCGCAGACACTCGGGATCGCGCTCGCGGGGCTCGCACGGCTCGCGCTCGCGATCGGGGCGGCGACGGCGCTCGCGTTCGGCGCCCTCTCGCTTGCCCTCTCGCCGATCCCCGCCGCCGCGCTCGGCGTCTTCGTCTACGCCGCGATCGTGGTCGCGATGCGCTCGCTCGGGCTGAGCGACGCGTGGGCGTACGTCCGGGGGCTCCATTGAGCGGCCGCCGTGCGCTCGTCACCGGTATCGCCGGGCAGGACGGCTCCTATCTCGCGGAGCTCCTGCTCGACCGTGGCTACGAGGTCGCCGGCGTCGTGCGCGCCGATCCGGCGGCGCCGTACCCGAACCTCGACGCGGTGCGCGACCGCATCGAGCTCGTCCAGGCCGACCTCCTCGACGAGCAGGCGCTGCGTGGGGCGCTCCGCCGTCACGCCCCGCAGGAGGTCTACAATCTCGCCTCGCCGTCGTTCGTGCCGCGGTCGTGGGAGCACCCGGTGGAGACGGCCGAGTTCGCAGCCGTCGGCGTGACCTCGCTGCTCGAGGCCGTCCGTGCCGTCGACCCGGCGATCCGCGTCTACCAGGCCTCGTCGAGCGAGATCTTCGGCGAGCCGGCGGACGTGCCGCAGACCGAGTCGACGCCGCTCGCACCGGTGACCCCGTACGGCGTCGCGAAGGCGTACGGGCATCTGATCGTGCACTCGTACCGGCGCCGCTACGGGCTGCACGCGAGCTGCGGGATCCTCTACAACCACGAATCGCCGCGGCGTCCCGTCGACTTCGTGCCGAGCAAGATCGCGGCCGGAGCGGCGCTCGTCTCGCTCGGGCGGGAGCAGGAGCTGCTGCTCGGCGATCTCGACGCGGAGCGCGACTGGGGCTACGCGGGCGACTACGTCGAGGCGATGTGGCTGATGCTCCAGCAGGACGAGCCCGGCGACTACGTGATTGCGAGCGGCGAGCTGCACACCGTGGGAGACCTCGCCGAGCGGGCGTTCGCACACGTCGGGCTCGACTGGCGGGAGCACGTCCGGGTCGACGAGACGCTCCTGCGCGGCCGGGCCGAGCTGCACCGGCTCGTCGGCGACCCCGCGAAGGCGCGGACGGTGCTCGGCTGGAGTCCGCGCGTCGGCTTCGGCGAGCTCGTCCGGCTGCTCGTCGACGCCGCGGTCGCGCGGCTCACGACTCCGTAACACCCCGCTTCTAGACTCTGGCGCGGAATGGCGGATCAGCAGCAGCTTTCGGTCGAGGAGGTCTACGAGCGCCTCCGCGCGGCGGTCGACCGCGGCTCTCGCGACCTCGCGTCGACGCGCGGGCTCGCGGAGCGCTTCTGGCCCGTGAGCGCCGACAAGCCGCTCGAGCGGCGGCCGGGGCCGCAGGGGTGGCTCGCGTTCCAGGCCAAGCGGGTGCTGCGCAAGTGCATGCGCTGGTACGTCGAGCCGGCTCTCGCCGAGCAGCGGATCGTCAACGACGCGCTGCTGCGGCTCGTCGACGACCTCTCGCGCCGCGTCGACGAGCTCGAGAGCCGCGAGCGCTGACATGCGTATTTGCGTTTGTATTCCGCAGGTGCCGTTCGAGCGCGGCGGCGCGGAGATCTTCGCCGACGACCTCGTCTCCGAGCTGCGCCGGCGCGAGCACGAGGCCTCCCTCGTCACCGTGCCCTTCAAGTGGTACCCGGGCGAGCGTGTGCTGACGCAGGCGTTCCTGTGGCGGCTGCTCGACCTCGAGGAGGCGAACGGACGCCCGATCGACGCCGTCGTCGCGACGAAGTTCCCCTCCTACGCCGTCCGGCACCCGCGCAAGGTGGTCTGGCTCCTGCACCAGTTCCGCCAGGCCTGGGACTTCGACCGCACCGAGTTCGGGCAGTTCTCGGAGTCGGCCGAGGACCGGGCGCTGCGGCGGCGCGTGCTCGACCTCGAGCGGACGGTGCTCTCCGAGGCACGCATGGTGTTCGCGACCTCCGGCAACGTCGCTGGGCGGCTCCACGCTTCGACCGGGCTCGAGGCCGAGATCATGCCGCACCCTCCCGCGCCGCTCGCCTACCGCTGCGACGAGGCGGGCGACTTCGTCCTCTCGGTGAACCGGCTCGACCGCGCGAAGCGGATCGACCTTCTGCTCGAGGCGGCGGCGGCCGAACCGGGGCTCCGCGTCGTGATCGCCGGCGACGGGCCCGACCGCGGGCGGCTCGAGGCGCTCGCGCGCGAGCGCAACCTCGACGGGCGCGCCGAGTTCACCGGGCGGATCTCCGACGAGGAGCTCGCCGATCTCTACGCGCGCTGCCTCGGCGTCTACTATGCGCCCGTCGACGAGGACTTCGGGATGGTTCCCTTCGAGGCGTTCCTCTCCGGCAAGCCGGTGATCACTGCGACCGACTCGGGCGGGCCGCTCGACGTCGTCCACGACGGGCGCACCGGGCTCGTCGTCGAGCCGCGCGCCGAGGAGGTCGCCCGCGCGGCGGCCTGGCTCGACGCACATCGCGACGAGGCCGCCGCCTACGGGCAGGCGGGGCGCGAGGCGGCGAGAGCCGTGACCTGGGACTCGTGCATCGAGAGGCTGCTCGCGGCGGTCTCGTGAGAGTTTCCTACTTTTCGCCCCTCCCCCCGGACACCTCGGGGATCGCCGACTACTCGGCGCTGCTCTTGCCCGCGCTCGAGCGGCTCGTCGAGGTCGAGACCGTCCGGCCCGGGCGGACGCGGCCGGTCGCCGCGGACGTCGCGCTCTACCACGTCGGCAACAACCCGGACGCGCACGGCTGGATCGTCGACGCGCTGCGGCGGCGGCCGGGTGTCGTCGTCCTGCACGACTTCGTCATCCACCACCTCGTCGCCGGGATCACGATCGGCCGCAAGGACGGGCACGCGTACCTCGCCGCGATGGAACGCGAAGCGGGCGTGCCGGGGCGGCTGCTCGGCTACGGCGTGCTCGAGGGACGCGTGCCCCCGCTCTGGGAGGTCAGTCCCGAGGAGTTCCCGCTCGCCGGCGAGGTGCTCGACCGCGCCACCGGACTGATCGTCCACTCGCGCTACGTCGAGGAGCGGGCGCGCGAGCACGGCTACGAGGGGCCGCTGTGGCGCATCCCGCACCCGGCCTGGCCGGCGCCGGCGGTCGAGCCCGCCGCGGTCGAGGGCGCGCCGCTCGTCGGCTGCTTCGGGCACCTGAACGAGAGCAAGCGGATCCCGCAGCTCCTACGCGCGTTCGCCGAGCTGCGCGAGACGCACCCGGGCGCGCGGCTGCTGCTCGTCGGCTCTGAGGCCCCCGGCTTCGATCTCGCCGGCCGGCTCGAGCGCATCGGGCTCGCCGCGGAGGGGGTGATACGCGAGCCGTACGTCGAGGAGGCACGGCTGTGGGCGTTGCTGGCCGCGTGTGACGCGTGCGTGCTGCTGCGGGCGCCGACGATGGGCGAGACCTCGGGTAGCGCGATCCGGACGCTCTCGCTCGGGAAGCCGCTCGTCGTCAGCGACGTCGGCTGGTTCGCCGAGCTCCCCGACGAGGTGGCGCTGAAGGTTCCGCCCGGCGGCGACGAGGAGGTCGGCGCGCTCGCGGCCGCGCTTGCGCGGCTCGCCGAGCCGGGTGTCGCGGCGCGGATGGGCGAGGCGGCGCGCGCGCTCGTCGAGAGCGAGCACGACGTCGAGCGGGTCGCAGCGCGCTATGCAGCTGCGCTCGAGGAGGCCGCCGGCCGAGCGACCGTCGACGAGAAGATCCTGCGCGAGGTCGCCGAGGCGGCGGCCGAGGTCGGCCTCGACCCGGAGCCGCTCGCGCCGGAGCTCGAGCGGGCGGGCATCGTCTCGCCGGACGGACGTGTCTCCACAAGCCACGTCTCGCGACCTGGTCGCGGGACATGGCCGTTCGGGGCCTGGCCGACGTGGGTGTGGCTTGGCTCGCTCTACGCCGTTGCGGTCGCCGTCGCGCTCTCGCTCGGTCTCCGGCTCGTCTCGCCGTGGATCATGGTCGACGAGCTCGTCTACTCGGACATGGCCCGCAGTTTCGCCGCGACCGGGCACTTCCTGATCCGCGGCGTCCACGGCAACTACGGCTTCCTCTACCCGCTCCTGCTCTCGCCGGTCTACTCGGCGGTCGGGCCCATGAGCGACGTGTACCAGTGGGAGCGGGTCGTGAACGCGCTCCTCATGTGCTCGGCCGTCTTCCCGGCGTACCTGCTTGCGCGGCGGGTCGTGCGCAGGCCGTCCGCTCTCGCCGCGGCCGCGCTCGCGGTCGCGCTGCCCTCGCTCGCGTTCGTCGGCACGGTCATGACCGAGAACCTCTTCTACCCGGTCTTCCTCTGGCTCGCGCTCGCACTCGTCCTCGCGCTCGAGCGGCCGACCCTCGCCCGCCAGGTCGCGCTCCTGGCGGCCTGCGCGGTCGCCTTCGAGACGCGCGCCCAGACCGTCGCGATCGTCGCCGCCGTCCTCACGGCGCCGCTGCTGCTGGCCTGGATCGAGCGGGGCCGTCCGCGCCGGCTCGCCGCCTGGGCGCCGCTCTACGGGCTCGTCGTCGCGGCGGCTGTGCTCGTCGTCGCGGTCGAGGTCGCGCGCGGACACTCGCCCGCCGCCGCCCTCGGCAACTACAGCGTCACCTCGCACGCCGGCTACCGGGCCTGGCCTGCCCTCCGCTGGCTCGTGCTGCACGTCGCGGAGCTCGACCTCTACCTCTGGGTGCTGCCGTTCGCTGCGTTCGTCGTGCTCGTCGCGAATGCGCGCCACCTCGACGTCCGGCTGCGGGCGTTCACGGCGGCGGCGGCGGCCCTCTCTGCCTGGCTCGTCCTCGAGGTGGCGGTCTTCGCCTCGCACTACTCGCTGCGGATCGAGGAGCGGAACCTCTTCTACGTGGCACCGCTCTTCCTGATCGCGCTGCTGGCCTGGATCGAGCGCGGCCAGCCGCGGCCGCCGCGCGCCGCCGTCATCGCGGGCGGCCTCGCAGCCGCGCTCCCCGCGGTGATCCCCTTCAACGAGCTGCTGAACATCACCGCCCAGTCGGACACGCTCGGGCTCCAGCCGTGGTGGTACCTCGCGGACACGTGGACGGGCCGGTCGAGCGTCGCGATCGTCGTCGTCGCGGTCTCGCTCGCGCTCGGCGCCGCGTTCCTCTGGCTGCCACGCCGCTACGCACCGGTGCTCCCGGCCGTGGTCGCGCTCGGCTTCCTCGCCACCTGGCTGCCGCTCGAGCAGTGGACGCACTCCTTCCCGCGCCTCTCCGCGAGCGCCGCGGCACAGGGGATCGGCGTCGAGAACCGGAGCTGGATCGACCAGGCCGCGGGACGCAGCGGGCACGTCGCGGTGCTCTGGACGGGCGGCAACCTGCTTGCCGTGTGGGAGAACGAGTTCTGGAACCGCAGCGTCGACCGGGTCTACGGCCTCGGCGCGGCCCCGCCG
>DATFMW010000217.1:0-7392 GCA_035266765.1 Gaiellaceae bacterium
CGTGGGGAAGCGCCGCTCGGTGTCGTGCCAGCAGAGCGTCTTCCAGTGCGTCCAGCGCGAGCCCGGCACGTGCGCGTCGAGGAACGGCTGGCGCGGCGGCAGGAAGGCGACCTCGAGGATGGCGAGACCCGGCTCGCCGAGCCGAGAGGCGAGCTCCTCGGCGGAGATCAGGCGGCTCACGCGGGAGCGACATGGTCGAGGACGAGCTCGACGGCGGGCCCATGCGCGAGCGTCGCGTGCACCTTGCAGTGCTTCGCCGCCCGGCGGAGCGCGGCCACGCGGCGCTCCGGGAGGTCGCCCTCGATCCGGAGCGTCGCGACGATCGACTCGACCCGCTCCGGCCGCTCCACGAGCGTCGGCTGCAGCTCGACCGAGGCGCCGTCGAGCCGGAGTCCGGCAGTCTCGGCGTACGCGAGCATCGTTCCCAGCATGCAGGAGCCGAGGGCGGTGAGCAGCAGCTCGACCGACCGGAGGGAGCCGTCGCTCCGTCCGACCGTGAGCGTGACGTCCCGCGCCCGCGCCTCGAGCCTTCCGTCCGCGCGTCGCTCGACGACGACGCGGTCGGAAGGCTCCGAGACGGGGTGCTGCGGGAGCGCCGGCCCGGCGGCCGGCGCTCCCGCGGAGGGCTCTAGTAGCCCGTCTTCCACTTGCCGAGCTGCTTGAGCACGCCGTTGGCGATACTCGGATCGGCGACCTCGTTGTAGGTCGGCACCTTCGGGATCTCCCCGATCTTTTTCTCATACCGCATCGTGTACATGACGCGGTTCTTCTCGAGCCCGTTGTTCACCGTCCACTCGTGGGCCTTCTTCAGGAAGTTGTAGGCCCCCGTGACCGCGGCCTTCGTCTCCCCGGTCTCCTTGACGCCGACGGCGATCGTCGCCGCCTTGTGCGAGTAGAGCCAGCGGTCGGCCTCGATCATCGACTTGACGAACTTCGCGATCGTGTCCTTGTGGGACGCCTTGTACGTGTTCGTCACGGCGAGCGAGCCGTACCACCACTTCGGCAGCGCCTTGTAGACCGACGCGATCACGTGGAGGCTCGGGTCCTTCGCCTGCGCCGTGAAGCCGTCGTCGACGTGGAACGGCGCCGCGTTGATCTGCCCCGCCACGATCGCCGGCACGAACGCCGAGCGCTGGGAGAAGCTGATGATATCCACCTTGGACGCCGGGACGTGCGCCATGGCGAGCGCCGCCCGCACCTGGACGTCGGCGAAGCCGCCCGGATCGGTGATGCCGATCTTCTTGCCCACCAGGTCCTTCACCGTCTTGATGCTCTTGTCGGCGACGATCGCCGTGTCGAGCGGCATCGCATACCCCCACACGGAGGTGATCCCGCCGCCCTGCGCGGCAGCGGCGATGACGTCGTCGGCACTCGTGCCGGCCATGTCGAAGGCGCCGGCGGCGGTGCCGCGGAGCGACTTGACGCCGTCGCCCTCGCCCATGAGCTTGACGTCGAGGCCGTTCTTCTTGAAGAAGCCCTTGTCGCGGGCGACGAAGAAGCCGATGAACGTCATCTTCGGCGGGATCAGCGCGAGCCCGACCCGTACCGTCGTCAGCTTGCTGCTCTTCGCAGCCTTCGTCGTACCGGCGGCAGCCGAAGCGGCCACCACTCCGATCGCGGCGAACGCCACGATCGCGAGCCCAACACGCATCCTCTTGCTGGACACTCGTACCCTCCTCTTCGAGCTAGCGGTTGTACGTCGTCGTAGACCCTCTCCCGGGCGTGATCGTCAGAGGCGGCCCTCCTGCTCCGACCACGGCGAGACCTTTCGCTTCAGCGTCCGCGTCGCTCCGAGCAGAACGACGCCGAGCCCCATGACAACCAGGATCGGGACGAACATCTTCGCCGTCTGGAACGTGTTGCTCGCCGTCAGCACGAGAGATCCGAGCCCGCTGGCCGTGGTGTAGAACTCCGCGATGATCATCCCGACGAGGGCGCGCCCGACGGCGAGGTTCAGACCGGCGGCAATGAACGGCACGGACGACGGCAGCACGACGTGGCGCCACGTGGCGACCTCGCCGCACCCGAACGACCGGGCGACCTCGACCAGGCCCCGCTCGACGCTCTGCGCCCCCTGGTAGGTGTTGATCAGGAGCGGGAAGAGGGCGAACAGGAAGATGATGATCGACTTCGCTTTGACGCCGAACCCGAACCAGAGGATCAGGAGCGGCACGAGCGCCACGAGCGGCGTCGCGTAGAGCGCGTTCACGTAGCCCTGGATCGCCCAGTCGACGATCCGGTACCGCGCCCAGATCAGCGCGAGCGGGATCCCGACCGCGATGGCGGCGCCCATACCGATCCCGAACACGGTCAGGCTCTGCACGAGCGCGTGGCCGAGGGAGCCGTCCTGGACGAGGGTGACGAACGCTCTCGCGATCTTCGACGGCGGCGCGAACAGGATCGGGTTGACCGACGATCCGTACCATTCCCAGATGCCGAGCAGGATCGCGAGCGACGCGAGCCGGACGCTCCAGGCGGCGATCCGAACCCGACGCTTCGACTGGCGGATGCGCTCACGGTTCGCGAGGCGCTTGGCCTCGGTCGTCATCACGAGCTCGGGTGTTGTTGCAGTCATGATCGCGCCGCCTCCTCTGCGCCGCCGCTTTCCAGCAGGTCCCAGCAGTGCTCGCGAAGCCCCACGAACTGCGGCAGCCCTCGAACCGTCCGCTCGCGCCGCGGCCGGGGAATCTCGACCGGGATCTGCTCGACGACCGTTGCCGGCGACCGGGACATCACGAAGATGTGGTCACTCAACACGATCGCCTCGTCGATCGAGTGCGTGATGAAGATGACCGTGCGCCGGTCCCGCTCCCAGATCCCGAGCAGCTCGTCGTGGAGCACCTCGCGGGTCATCGCGTCGACCGAGGCGAAGGGCTCGTCCATGAGCAGGAGCTGCGGCTCGACTGCGAGGGCCCGTGCGAGGCCGACGCGCTGCTGCATGCCGCCCGACACCTGGTACGGGTACGACTTCTCGAAGCCCGTGAGGTGGACGAGGTCGATGTAGTGCCGGACCCGCTCCTGGGTCAGCTGCTTGTCGGCGCCTCGGGCCGTCAGGCCGAAGGCGACGTTGTCGTAGATCGTCTTCCACGGCATCAGCCCGAACTGCTGGAAGACGATCGCGGCCTCGCGCGGCGGCCCGACGACCGGATTCCCGCCGACGAGGATCTCGCCGGTGTCGATCCCGGTGAGCCCGCCGATCGCACGCATCAGGGTCGTCTTCCCGCAGCCGCTCGGGCCGAGCACCGAGACGAATGACCCCGCCGGGATCGAGAAGTTGACGTCGGCGAGGACGTTGAGCTCGCCGAACCACTTCTCGACGTTCCTGCACTCGACCGAAGCCGCGTGCGCGACGCCGTTTTGTTCAGTGCCGACGGCTTCGCTAGCCATTCCAGCGGCTCCCGGCCGTTCCACCGATCGCGTCGTCGCTCTGGTGCATCATCCTCGCTCGCTCCGCCTGCCCTCGTTGGCAAACGTTTGCGGAGGCGGCACGGTAACAAGCCTCGCAGGACAAGTCAACGCACACCGTTCCGCTCCCGCTAGGCACTCGGATACAGCCTCGTGAGGACGAATTCCCGGTGCTTGAGCGTCTCGGCGCAGGTCAGCCGGCCGTTCGCCGTGCGGACGAGCAGCTCCGAGAGCTGGGCGCCGGCCTGCTCGAGCGTGAGCTCGCGGCGGAGGAGGCCGCTGACGTCCAGGTCGACGTGCTCGACCATCGTCGAGGCCGTCGTCGGGTTCGCGGTGAGCTTGATCACGGGCTCGACGGGATGGCCGATCACGTTGCCCTGGCCGGTCGGGAAGATATGGAGCACCGCGCCGCCGGCGCACATCAACGTGATGTGCTCCGCCGCCGCCGAGGAGCTGTCCATGAAGTACAGGCCCCGCGTCCCGTTCGAGGGCGCCTCCGCCGGCGCGAGCGCGCCGACGACGGGCTTCGTGCCGGTCTTCTCGATGTTCCCGAGCGCCTTCTCCTCGATCGTCGAGAGGCCGCCGGCGATGTTCCCCTGCGTCGGCTGCGAGCCCATCAGATCGGCGCCGTGCGACTCGATCCCGTCGACGTAGGCGCTGTACATGCCCATGAAGGCCTCGCGCACGGTGTCGGTCGCGCAGCGCTCGGCGATCAGGTGCTCGCCGCCGGTGAGCTCGGGCGTCTCGCCGAAGAACACCGTCGCGCCCGCGTCGACGAGCTCGTCGACGACGACGCCGACGGTCGGGCAGGAGCCGAGACCGGTGGTCGTATCGGATTCGCCGCACTTGATGCTGACCGTCAGCTCGCCGAGCTCCACGGTCTCGCGGCGCAGCGACGAGGCGTGCTGGACGAGGCGCTGAGCGGCATGCCCGGCCTTGCGGACGACCTCGAGGTCGCCGTTGCGCTCGATCGAGAACGCCTCGACGGGCTTGCCCGTGGCAGCGATCCCCTCGGCGATCCGCGCCGTCCAGTTCGGCTCGATCCCGATCACGATCGCGGCGGCGACGTTCGGGTTCGCGCCGGTTCCGATCATCGTGCGGAAGTGGAGCTCGAGGTCCTCGCCGTACTGGAGCCGCCCGTAGGCGTGCGGCAGCGCCAGCGTCGCGGCGACCTGCGCCTCGACCGAGAGGCAGGCCGCGTTCGAGAGGTCGTCGACCGGGATCAGCGCAACGTGGTTGCGGACGCCGACCGTGCCGTTCTCGCGCCGGTAGCCCTCGACGGTTACCACCGTGCGCTCCGCAGGTTGTGCGTGTGCACATGCGCGCCGGCGCCGAAGCCGCCCGTCGCGAGCCCGATGCGGATGCCGTACTCGAGCACGTCGTCGCCGTCGCCGGCCGGCGCGACCGCGATCTTGTGTCCGAGCGGCACGGGGTCGACGGCGTCGACCTCGATGGACGAATCGTCGTCCATGTGGATCCCGACAACGCGCTCTCCAGCGGCGATGTCGACGACGGCGACACCCACGTGATCGCCGCGCTTGTGGATCAAGAACCGGTGCTCCACGCTCTCTAACCTCCTCTGCGAAACCTGCCGGTCGTCCGGCGAATGTCGTGCATCATCGCGCGTTCGCTGTTGCAATGCAAACGATTGCCGTTATAAGCTCGCCGCCGTCCTATGAAAATGTTCCTCTGATGAGAACCGTCGCCATCCTCGGCACCCGGTACACCGACTTCTCCGTCGAGGAGGAGGTGCTCGGGCCGCTCGGCGTCCGGATCGTCTCCGGCGCAGGCGCCTCGTCGGACGAGATCGCGGAGCTCGCGGGCGACGCCGACGTGATTCTCGCCGCCTCGAGGCCCCGGTTCGACGCGGCCACGATCGCGCGGCTGCGCTGCCGCGGCATCGTCCGCAGCGGCGTCGGCGTCGAGACGATCGACCTCGATGCGGCCCGCGAGGCCGGGATCTGGGTGGCGCGGGTCGCCGACTACGGCACCGAGGCGGTCGCGCTGCACGCCGTCACGCTCGCGCTCGCCGGCACGCGGCGGCTCCTCGAGGCCGACCGTCGCGTCCGCAGCGGCGACTGGGGCTTCGCGCCCCTGCGTCCCCTGCACCTTCCCTCGGCCCTCGTGGCAGGCGTCCTCGGCTTCGGCCGGATCGGGCGGCGCGCGGCCGAGCTGCTGCTCGGGCTCGGCTTCGAGGTGGTCGCGCACGACGCGGTCGTGCCGGTCGAGGCGCCCTCGGTGCGGGAGGTCTCGTTCGCCGAGCTCCTGTCCACCGCCGACGTCGTCACCCTGCACGCGCCGGCGCCGGCGGACGGCTCGTTCCTCGTCGGCGCACCGCAGCTCGCGTCCATGCGCCCCGGCTCCGTGCTCGTGAACACCTCGCGCGGGTCGCTGATCGACGAGGAGGCGCTCGTCGCCGCGCTCGCGACCGGACGCCCCGGCACGGCCTGTCTCGACGTCTACGCCCCCGAGCCTCCCGACCCGGGCCGCTTCGCGTCGGTCGCCGAGCACGTCATCCTGACACCGCACATGGCGTGGTACACCGAGGAGTCCGAGCACGATCTGCGTGTGAAGGCGGCCCAGGAGGCCCGCCGGCTGCTCGAAGGCGAGCGCCCGCGCGACGTCGTCGTCGACCCGGAAGGATCACCCGAATGACAGACAGCCTCTGGACGCTGCCGAGTCCCGACGTCGCGGAGTCGCTCCGCCGCAACCCGTTGGTCGTCCTCCCGTTCGGGAGCATCGAGCAGCACGGCGCGCACCTCCCCTGCGGCACCGACACGCTGATCGCCGAGCGCCTCGCCGAGGCCGTCGCCGGCAAGCTCGACGCCCTCTACGCCCCGTTCGGCCCGTACGGCGTCACGCCGATCCACGCCGGCCGCCCGGGCACGGTCAGCCTCAGCCCGGAGACGTTCGAGCGGCTCCTCGAGGAGATCCTGCTCGAGCTGATCCGCATGGGCGCCAAGACGCTCGTCCTCTGCAACTGGCACGAGATGAACACGCCGTCGCTGAACGGCGTCGCCGCGAAGGTGCAGGCCGAGCAGGCCGCGACGGTCGTCGTGGCGCAGGCCTGCTACACCGCGCAGCGCATCTACCGCGACGAGGGCGGCGAGCTCACGCACGGCGGCTCGATCGAGACGCTGGGCGTTCTCGCCGAGGATCCTGCGCTCGTCCGCTCCGACCGGATCGAGGCGGTGTCGCGCCCGCCGCACGCGGCGGCGCTCGACGAGATGCGGCGCGGCACCGAGGTGTACGGATTCGTCACGGACGTCGGCGAGTTCGGCGGCGAGGGCTGGTACGGAGATCCCGACTGGGCGACCGAGGAGCGCGCGACGACGTTCGTCGAGCGCGTGTCCGCCGAGGTCGCGGCCCAGGTCGAACATGTGCTCTCGCTGCGCAAGGCGGCGACCACCGATGTGAAGGAGTCCAAATGACGGAGAAGGTGCGGCTCGCTTCGGTGGGCCTCGGCCGCTGGGCGCGCGTGCTTGCCAACGGCGTCCAGCGCGGCGACAAGATCGAGCTCGTCAGCTGCTTCAGCCGCGACGAGGCGAAGCGGCAGGCGTTCATGGACGAGTACGGGATCTCGCGCTCGGCGGCGAGCTACGAGGAGCTGCTCGCCGATCCGGAGGTCGAGGGCGTCCTGATCACGACGCCGAACGACACGCACCGCGATCTGGTCATCCAGGCGCTCGAGGCCGGCAAGGCCGCCTACACCGACAAGCCGATCGCGCACACGATGGAGCACGGCGTCGCGATCGTCGAGGTGGCCGAGAGCAGCCCACTGCCGTTCGCCGTCGGCCACAGTGCCCGCCGGCTCGCCGGCAGCCGCGAGATGAAGCGCTGGATCGACGACGGCCGCATCGGCAAGGTCTCGATCGCGGAGGCGAACTTCTCGAACGAGCGCGGCCTCGAGCTGACCGCGAACCACTGGCGCTCCTTCCCCGACAAGACGCCGGGCGGCGTGATGATCCAGCTCGGCGTCCACCACGC
>DATFMW010000218.1:0-2164 GCA_035266765.1 Gaiellaceae bacterium
CGACCCGCCGGGGATCCGGCTCGGGAACCGCCCGCAGCAGCGCCTGCGTGTACGGATGCTTCGGATCCGCGTAGATGCGCTCGGACGGCCCGATCTCGACGATGCGCCCGAGATACATGATCGCGATCCGGTCGCAGAAGAACTTCGCCGTCGCGAGATCGTGCGTGATGTAGAGGTACGTCAGGTCGAAGTCGCGCTTCAGGTCGAGCATCAGCTCGAGGATCTTCGCGCGGACGCTCATGTCGAGCATCGACACGGGCTCGTCCGCAACGAGCAGCACCGGGTTGAGGATGATCGCGCGGGCGATCACGGCCCGCTGCTTCTGCCCGCCCGAGAGGTCGCCCGGGTACTTCTCCATGAACTGCTCCGCCGGCGCGAGCCCGACGCGCACGAGCACCTCCGCCACGCGCTTCGCGATCTCGGCCTTGCTTCGTGAGATGCCATGGATGCGAAGCGGGTCACCGACCGCCTGCTCGATCGTCATCGCCGGGTTGAGCGAGGCGTGTGGGTCCTGGAAGACGATCTGCATCCGGCGCCGGTGCTCGCGCAGCTCCCGCTCGTGCAGCTTCGCGATGTCGTGGCCTTCGAACACGACGCTGCCCTCCGTCGCGGGGACGAGACCGAGCAGCGTCCGGCCGAGCGTCGTCTTGCCGCTCCCCGACTCGCCGACGAGGCCGAGCACCTCGCCCTTGCGCAGCTCGAGCGAGACGTCGTCGACGGCCTTCACGGAGCCCGCGTCGCGGCCGACGAGGCGGTCGACGAAGCTGCCGCGGATCGAGTAGTACGTCTTCAGGTTGCGGACGGAGACGAGGGGCGCCGTGCCCGCCTCGACCGCCGGCTCAGGCCTCGTCTGCAACGGCGAGCTCCTTCTTCTCGAGGCGATGGCGGCCCTCTGCCGGGACGCGGTCGTCGGGCCCGTGCAGCCAGCACTGGACGCGGTGTCCGCTCTCGAGCCGCTGCTCGACCGGCTCGAGATTGCTGCAGACGCGCATCGCGTCCGGGCAGCGCGGATGGAATCGGCAGCCGCTGGGCGGGGCGACGAGGTTCGGCGGCGCACCCGGGATCGAGTGCAGCGCCGTCGTCTCGAGCGAGATCGTCGAGCGCAGGAGCTCCCGCGTGTACGGGTGCGCGGGCTCCGCGAACACGTCGCGCGCCGGCCCCTCCTCCGCGATCTTGCCGGCGTACATGACCGCGACCCGGTCGCACGACTCGGCGATGATGCCGAGGTTGTGCGTGATCAGAAGGAGTGCCGTGCCGAAGCTCGCCTTCAGGTCGGCGAGGATGCCGAGGATCTGCGCCTCCACGATCACGTCGAGCGCCGTCGTCGGCTCGTCGGCGATCAGGAGCTTCGGGCGTAGCGCCAGCGCGAGCGCGATCATGATCCGCTGCCGCATCCCGCCCGAGAACTCGTGCGGATACTGACGGAAACGCGTCGGCGGAATCCCCATCTTTCCGAGCACCTCGAGCGAGCGCTTGCGCACCTCGGCGTCCGTGATCTGCTCCTCGTGCCGCTTCAGCGTCTCGGCGAAGTGGTCCTCGATCCGCAGCAACGGGTTCAACCGCGTCATCGGCTCCTGGAAGATGAGGCCGAGATCGGGGCCACGCAGCCGCCGCAGCTCCCTCTGCGACAGCTCGAGGAGGTTCCTGCCGGCGTAGACCACCTCTCCCTCGGTGGCCGCACCTTCGGGGAGCAGGCCGAGCAGGCCGCGGCCGAGCGTCGACTTGCCGCAGCCGGACTCGCCGACGAGCCCGAGCGTCTCGCCCTCGCCGATCTCGAGCGAGACGCCGTCGACCGCCCGGACCGGCCCGCGCCCCGTCCCGTACCAGACACGCAGATCGTGCACCGAGACGACGCTCACGCTTCGAGCCCCTCGCTGTCCCCCGGGACGCTGTCAGGGAAGACGACCTTCTCGATCCGGCGCTTGCGCAGCACCGGGTTGATCGTCTCGTTCAGGCCCTCGCCGAGGAGCGTGAGACCGGTCACGAGCACGACGATCGCGAGCCCCGGGAAGAGCCCCGTCCACCAGATCCCCGTCGTCGCGTCCGAGAGGGCGCGCTGCACGTTGTAGCCCCACTCCGCCGCCTGCGTCGGCTGCACGCCGTAGCCGAGGAACCCGAGTCCGGCGAGCGTCAGGATCGCGTCGGCGGCGTTCAGCGTCGCGAT
>DATFMW010000219.1:0-5834 GCA_035266765.1 Gaiellaceae bacterium
GCCGAGCTCGCCGAAGGGCTCGCATCGGTGCTCGCCATCGACTTCGTGCTCACGCCGGTCGGACTGCTCGCCGCGATCGGCGCGCGCCACGGCGACGCCGCACTGCTCCTGCCGCTGCCGCTGCTGTTGCTGTTCAGCCTCTCGACACGCGATCGTCAGCAGCGGAACGACCAGGCGCTCGAGCTCTCCAGCGCGTACCGCGGCACTGCCTTCCTGCTCGGCGACGTCGTCGAGGCGGACGACGCCTACACGGGCGCCCACAGCCGCGACGTGCTCGACCTCGTGCTCGCGGTCGCCGACGAGCTCTCCGTAGACGCGCGCTCGCGCCTCAACGCCGAGTTCGTCGCCCTGCTGCACGACGTCGGCAAGATCCGGGTACCCGCCGAGATCATCAACAAGCCGGGGCCGCTGAGCCCCGAGGAGCGGGCGATCGTGAACATGCACACGATCGAGGGGCAGCGGCTGCTCGAGCGGGTCGGCGGGCGTCTGGCAGAGGTCGGAGAGATCGTTCGCTCCTGCCACGAGCGCTGGGACGGCGGCGGCTATCCCGACGGGCTCGCCGGCGAGGAGATCCCCCTCGTGGCCCGGATCGTCGCCTGCTGCGACGCGTTCAGCGCGATGACGACCCACCGCAGCTACCGGCGCGCCAGGACGGTCGAGGCCGCACTCGTCGAGCTCGAGGCGAGCGCCGGCCGCCAGTTCGACCCAGAGGTCGTCGCCGTGCTGGCGGAGCTGATCCGCAGCGGCCGGGCCGGGCTCGGCCGGAGGCCGGAGCTCGTCGAGGTCACCGCGGCCGCGGCTACGTCGTGAGCTCGGCCTCCCGGCTGCGGCGCGCAACGCCGTCCGCCTCGGCGGCGGACGCGACGGCAGTCGCGACCGAGACGACGACGTCCCGGTTGAAGACGCTCGGGACGATGTAGTCGGCCGAGAGCTCCTCCTCGGAGATCGTCGCCGCGATCGCGTGGCCGGCGGCGACCTCCATCGCATCGGTGATCGCGGAGGCGCGCACGTCGAGAGCGCCACGGAAGATGCCGGGAAACGCGAGCACGTTGTTGATCTGGTTCGGGTAGTCGGAGCGGCCGGTCGCGACGACCGCGGCGAGTCCGGCGATCTCCTCCGGGGTCACCTCGGGCGCCGGGTTCGCCATCGCGAACACGATCGCGTCCGGGGCCATGCTGCGGATTCCCTCGACGGTGACGGCCCCCGGCTGTGAGAGGCCGATGTAGACGTCGGCGCCTGCGAGCGCCTCATCGGCGCTACCGGTCTCCGCCGGCGCGGTCGCCTCCGCGTAGCGGCGCTTCACCGACGTGAGGTCGTTGCGGCCGGCGTGGACGACGCCCTTGCTGTCGCAGCCGACGACCGTGCGCACACCCGCGGCCTGGAGCGTCTGCGTCACCGCGACGCCGGCCGCGCCGATGCCCGTGACGACGACCTTGACGTCCTCGATGCGCTTGCCGACGACGCGCAGGGCGTTCAGGAACGCGGCCAGGACGACAACCGCAGTGCCGTGCTGGTCGTCGTGGAAGACCGGAATGTCGAGCCGCTCGCGCAGCCGCTCCTCGATCTCGAAGCAGCGGGGCCCGGAGATGTCCTCGAGGTTGATGCCGCCGAAGCCGGGCGCGATCGCCTCGACCGCGGCCACGATCTCGTCGACGTCCTTCGTCGCAAGCGCGATCGGCCACGCGTCGACGCCACCGAACTCCTTGAACAGGAGCGCCTTGCCCTCCATCACCGGCATCGCCGCCTCGGGGCCGATGTCGCCGAGCCCGAGCACGGCGCTGCCGTCGGTGACGACCGCAACGGTGTTCCGCTTGACCGTCAGGTTCCACGCCTTCTCGGGATCGTCGGCGATCGCCTGGCAGACGCGCGCGACGCCGGGCGTGTACGCCATCGAGAGGTCGTCGCGCGTCTTCACCGGCGCGTTCGAGCTCATGTGGATCTTGCCGCCGAGGTGGAGCAGGAAGGTGCGGTCGGAGACCGCCTCGACCTCGATCCCGGGCAGCGCGCGGCAGGCCTCGACGATCGCGTCGGCATGGGCGGCGTCGGTCGCCTGGACGCCGACGTCGCGGATCTTGGCGCCGGCCTCGACGCGGACGAGGTCGATCGCGTCGAGCAGGCCGCCGGTGTCGGCGATCACCCGCGCGAGATCGGCGAACGAGCCCGGGTTGTCGACGAGGCGGACGCGGAGGGTGACCGAGAAGGAAGCGGAGTAGTGGCTCATAGAGCAGGATCCTTGCGGCTGGGGATGCCGGCTGCATCCGTGATTTTCCGAGTTACGCTCGAGAGTTACGCCCGGGTGCGGGATCTCCTCTCTCGCGCTCGAGACGGCCGGCTTCGCCGTGGTCGGCGTCGTCGTGTTCCGGCTGCGGATGCGCGTCCGCCGTCACCCGGCCGCGAGCGGCGCCAGCTCGGCGTCGCGGCTGACGAGCGCCGCGTAGCGCCCGCCGCGGGCGAGGAGATCCTCGTGCCGGCCGATCTCGGCGACGCGGCCGCGGTCGAGGACGACGATCTGCTCGGCGTCGCGCACGGTGGAGAGGCGGTGGGCGATCGCGATCGTCGTCCGCCCCGCCGAGAGCCGGTCGAGCGCGTCCTGCACGAGCCGCTCCGTCTCGGTGTCGAGTGAGGAGGTGGCCTCGTCGAGGACGAGGATCGGCGGGTTGCGGAGGATCGTCCGCGCGATCGCCATCCGCTGCTTCTCGCCGCCGGAGAAGCGGTAGCCGCGCTCGCCGACCATCGTGTCGTAGCCGTCCGGCAGCGCCGCGAGCACGTGGTGGATGCGCGCAGCCTCGGCGGCCGACTCGATCTCCTCGTCGGTTGCGTCGGGCTTCGCGAAGCGGAGATTCTCGCGCACGGAGGCGTGGAAGAGATACGTCTCCTGCGAGACGACACCGACGAGATCCGACAGCGCCTTGAAGGAGAGGTCACGCACGTCGACGCCGCCGATCGTGACCGCCCCGCGCCCGACGTCGTAGAGCCGCGCGGCGAGGTAACCGAGCGTCGTCTTGCCCGAGCCCGTCTCGCCGACGAGTGCAGTCGTCGTCCCCTCCGGCACGCTGAAGCTGACGTCCTCGAGCGTCCACGCGTCGGTGCCGTACCCGAAGGAGACGCGGTCGAAGACGACGTCGCCCGGGCGAGCCGAGTCGCGTGCGCCGGGCTTCTCGGCGATGTCCACCGGCGCGTCGAGGTACTCGAAGATCCGGTCGAAGAGCGCGAGCGAAGTCTGCACGTCGAGCGAGACGCCGAGCAGCGAACCGACCGGGAAGAACAGCCGCGTCTGGAGCGTCGTGAACGAGACGAGCATCGGTACGGACACCGAGGCCGAGCCGTGCGCGAGCGCGAACCCGCCGAACCAGTAGACCGCCGCCGGCATGATCGCGAAGCTCGTCTGGATCGAGGCCATGACCCAGCGGCCGGCCATGCGCTGGCGCACCTCGAGGTCGGAGAGCCGAAGCGAGTCGGCCTCGAAGCGGTCCGCGAGCTCGTTCGTCCGCCCCATCGTCTTGCCGAGCAGGATCCCCGAGACCGAGAGCGACTCCTGCACGAGGCTCGAAAGATCGGCGAGCGTCTCCTGGGTGTGCGTCGCGATCTTCCGCCGCTCGGCGCCGACGCGCCGGGTCAGCACCGCGAACAACGGAATCAGCGCGAACGCGAAGATTGCAAGCTCCCAGCTCAGCAGGAGCATGCCGACCATCGTCGCGATCACCGTCGTCACGTTCGAGGCGATCGAGGTGGCCGTGTTCGTCACGACGTTCTGGACGCCGCCGATGTCGTTCGAGATCCGCGACTGCACCTCGCCGGTGCGCGTGCGGGTGAAGAACGCGAGCGAGAGCCGCTGCAGGTGGCGGAAGACCGCGGCGCGCAGGTCGTGCATGACGCGCTGGCCGACCTGGTTCGAGAGCAGCGTCTGGACGACGCTGAGGATTCCCGTCACCACGGCGATCGCGATCATCCCGCCGGCGGCGACCGACAGGGCGGTCGTGTCGCTGCGGCCGATCGCCTCGAGGGCGCGCTTGAGCAGGAAGGCCGGAACGACGCCGAGCGCCGCGCTCGCGACGATCAGCCCGAGCAGGCCGCCGAGCCGCAGCTTGTAGGGCACGAAGAGCGGCCCGATGCGGCGCAGGTTCGCCCGCCGCACCGCCGGGTCGGCCGGCCGCTCGGGCGGCGGCGCGGACGAGTGGAAGAACATGCCCATCCTCGGGGCAGGGTACGTCGTCGGGCACACTCCAGGACGTGCGGGTCTCCATCAGACTCTTCGCCGGCCTGCGCGAGCGCGCGGGCGTCTCGCGTCTCGAGCTCGACGACGTCGCGACCGTCGACGACGTGTGGCCGCGGCTCGGACTCGGCGACGAGCCGCCCGGGCTCCTGCACGCCGTCAACCGCGAGTACGTCGAGCGTGGCCACGTCCTGCACGACGGCGACGAGGTGGCGCTGATCCCGCCGGTGAGCGGCGGTGCGTGCCGGATCTTCGAGACGCCGCTCGACCTCGCGGCCGCGGTCGCCGAGGTCGAGAGCGACGACGCGGGCGCGATCGCGACCTTCGTCGGCACGGTGCGCCGCAGCTCGCGCGGACGCGACGTCGAGTTCCTCTCCTACGAGGCGTTCGAGGAGATGGCGGAGCCGATGCTCGACCGGCTCGCCGTCGACCTGACCGAGCGGCACGGCCTCTGCGCCGTGGCGATCCACCACCGGGTCGGACGGGTCGAGATCGGCGAGCCGAGCGTCGTGATCGCCGTCTCGGCCGCCCATCGCGCCGCCGCGCTCGAAGCGTGCCGCGAGGCGATCGACACGCTGAAGGAGACGATCCCGCTCTGGAAGAAAGAGGTCTACGCGGGCGGCGAGGAATGGATCGGAAGGGGATCGTGACGGAGTACCGGGACTATGAGCCGATCCAGCCGGGCGGCGGGTTCAGCCTGAAGAAGACGCTCGAGCGCATCGCCGGGCTCGCCATCCTGATCGGCGGCACGGCGCTCAAGTGGGGCTTCGTCTTCGTCAAGTTCTTCGGCTTCTTCATCTCGGTCGCCGCGTACACGTTCTGGTTCGGGAGCTGGACCTTTGCGCTCGGCTTCGTGCTGATGATCCTCGTGCACGAGCTCGGGCATGCAATCGAGGCGCGCCGCCAGGGCCTCGAGGTCTCCGCGCCGACGTTCATCCCGTTCATCGGCGCGTACGTGACCATCCGCCACGCCGGCCTCTCGCCGTGGCGAAACGCGCTCATCTCGCTCGCCGGCCCGTTCGCGGGTGGGCTCGCGGCCGCCGCCGTCTGGGCGGTCGGCGCGAGCCGCGGCTCGAACCTGCTCGAGGTGCTCGCGAACATGGGCTTCCTCCTGAACGCGTTCAACCTGCTCCCGATCGGGTTCCTCGACGGCGGCTCGATCTACCGCTCCGCGGTCGAAGCGTGGCGGATGCCGGTGATCCGCTTCGAAGGGGCCGTCCCGGTGGAAGCGTTCGCCCCCGACCGGGCGCGGGCGCTGCTGATCTCCGCGCTCTACGTCGGCCTCGCCGCCGCGCTCGTGATCGGCCTGCTTGCGACGCGACCGAACGGAGCCCTCTAGTGGCCGCCCCGTCCGGCAACCACGACCGGGGCATGTTCCAGGCGCACGAGGCGCCGGAGGAGCTGCGCCGTCACACGGAGTCGATCGGCGATGAGTTCCTCGCCGGCTTCGAGGCGGTCGAGCGGATCGACCGGCCCGCCGCATCCTTCTTCGGCTCGGCGCGCGCGGCCCCGGGCTCGCGACCGTACGAGCTCGCCCGCGCGACGGCGCGCCTCTTCGGCGAGGCGGGCTGGGCGGTCGTCACCGGCGGCGGCCCCGGCGTGATGGAGGCGGCGAACCGCG
>DATFMW010000220.1:0-2855 GCA_035266765.1 Gaiellaceae bacterium
CGCCGGGCGTGTACGGAGCGGTGGTGGTCTTCGAGCCGGCGAAGATGTAGCGGCCGGCGTACGTCGTGTTCCCGACGGACTTGATCGACTCGATGATCTGGTCGATCTCGGCCGCGATCGACTGGCGTCCTGCCGGGCCCACCGTGTCGTTCGCGCCCTGGACGAGGAGGTCGCGCGCCCGCAGCGTCAGGTTGCCGACCTGGCCGAGGGCGGTGTCGGTCGCGTTCTGCCACCCGGACGCGTCGTTCACGTTCGTCTGGTACTGCTGGTTCGCAGCGAGGTCGGCACGGAACTGCAGCGCCCGCGCCGTCCCGAACGGGTCGTCGGAGGGCTTCGTGATCTGCTTGCCCGACGAGAGCTGGTTCTGCGTCCGGGAGAGACGGTTCGTGACGTTCTGGAGGTCCGCGAGCAGATTCGTCGTCAGCATCGACTGCGTGATCCGTCCGGTCACAGCCCGACCCTCCCGGTCCGGCTGATGAGCTCGTTGATCATGTCGTCCATCGCGGTGAGGGCCCGCGCAGACGCCTGGTAGCCGCGCTGGAACTGGAGGAGGTTCGCCATCTCCTCGTCGAGCGAGACGCCGGAGACGGACTGGCGGCGGTTCGAGAGCGAGTCGACGAGCGAGGTCGCGTTGTCGAGCGACTGCTGCGACTGCTGGGAGTCCGAGCCGATCTGGGTGACGAGCTGCGAGTAGGCGCCGTCGATCGTCGCACCGCCGATCAGCGTCGACCGCTGCAGGTCGCTGAGCGCGATCGCATTGCCGGCGTCGCCCACCTGGCCGTTGCTCGAGGCGGCGATCTTCGACGGCGACGCGAGCAGCGCCGGGTTGACGGCGATCGTCGCGGCCTCGCTGCCCGCCGTGACGGTGAAGAACGTGCCGCCCGGGTTGCCGTTCAGGTCGGTGCCGAGTGCGTGCTGGGTGTTCGTGCTCGACGCAAGCGTCGAGGCGAGCGTGTTCAGGCGCGTCAGGTAGCCGCTCGTCGGGTCGGTGATCGCCGTCAGCACCGCCTGCATCCCGGCGAGCTTCCCCGAGGTCAGGCTCGCGAGCGGCAGCGTCAGCGTGCTCGCCGTCGTGTCGCTGACGAGGGTCGAGCCGCCGAACGAGACGTCGATCGCCCCGAGCGTGCCGGCGGTGCCGGCGGTCGTCGAGACGCTGGTGTTCCCGAGCGCGGACAGCTTGTCGATGAGCAGGTCGCGCTTGTCGAGCAGGTCGTTCGGCTGCTGGCCGGCGAGCTCCGCCGCCTTGATCGAGCCGGTCAGCGAGGCGATCTGCGTCCCGATCGAGTTGACCTGGTCCATCGTCAGCGACTGCTCCTGCGTCGTCTGGGTCTGGACGGTCGTGATCTGCGACGCCAGCGAGTTGAAGCCGTTCGCGAGGCTCGCGGCCGACTGGGCGAGCGCCTGCCGCGTGGCGACGTCCTCCGGTGCGTTCGCGACGTTCTGCCAGGCCGCCCAGTACTTGCCGAGCAGCGACGAGAGCCCCGTGTCGGACGGCTCGTTGAGCGAGAGCTCAACCTGGCTGAGCCCGTCCTGCTGCGCCTGGGCGTAGCCCTTGAGCATCGTCTGCGCGCGGAGCTGTACGTCGATGTAGGAGTCGCGGATCCGCTGGTAGGACTGGACGTCGACGCCCGTGCCGAGCAGCCCTGCGGGCGCGTCGGCCATCGGCTGCGTCGTCACGAGGTTCGCCACCTGGCGTGAGTAGCCGGGGGTGGAGGCGTTCGCGATGTTGTGGCCGGTGACGTCGATCGAACGCTGCTGCGCGAGGATCCCGCGCAGCGCCGTCTCGACCCCGAGGAACGTGGAGATCGCCATCAGACCCTCGCGTCGACCGCGTTCACGGCCTGCGGCCCGCGCATCCAGCCGCTCGGCGAGTAGCCGGCCTCGGGCGCGCCGGAGAGGATGCGCATCAGGTGGTCGAGGAACGAGAGCTCCTGGCGGATCAGCACACGGTTCGCGGTGTGCACCTGCCGGATCTCGACGAGGAGGCCGCGCAGCTCCGCGCTCCGGCGGCGCGCGGTCTCGGCCTCGTCGGCGGGGACGAGCGAGACGATCGAGTCGATGTCGACCTCGGCGGCCGGGATGCCGAGACGCGCGGCCGCGGCCGAGATGAGCGTGTCCCGCTCGCTCTCGAGCCGCTCGCGGGTCCGCATCTCGAGCTGGACGTCGGCGAGGCGCGCGAGGAGGCCCTCGACGTCCTGCCGCTTGATCGCCTCGGCCTGGGCGAGGACGATGCCGAGCAGCTTCCGGGCCGACTCGATCTGGCGCGCGAGGTGAGCGAGCAGCTCGCTCATCGCGCCCCCTGCTTGCCCGCGGCGCCCTGCGTGCCCTGGGTGCTCTGGGTGGCCGGCGCGGCCTGGATGCCCTGGCCGGCGGCGAGCGACTGGTAGAGCTCGCCTGCGAGCCCGATCCCGCCCGCGTCGGTGATGCCCTGCGCGAGCGCGCCGGGAAGCATCTGCCGGTACAGCGCGGTCGTGCCGTCGCCGCTGCCCGAGTCGCTCGACGAGCCGTCGGTCTGCTGGAGCTGCTGGGCGAGCTCGGTGACGAGCAGCTGCTCGAACTGGAGCGCGGTCGCGTACAGCTGCTGCGCCTTGGGGCCCGACTTCTGCACTGCGGCCGGCATCTGCGTGGTGTCGATCGGCGGCGTCGTCATCGGATCAGCTGGTTGGCGTCGGCGAGGAGCTCGTCCTGGGTCTTGATCGCGCGGCTCGCGAGCTCGTAGCCCCGCTGGGCGGCGACCATTCCGACCATCGCCGAGGCGAGGTCGACGTTCGAGCTCTCGAGCGCGCCCTGCTGGAGGGTGGCGTTCTTCTCGGCAGCGGGGGCGCCGCTCGCAGCGGTGGGAGCGAAGAGGTTGT
>DATFMW010000221.1:0-2094 GCA_035266765.1 Gaiellaceae bacterium
CGCCCGCAGCGGGTCCTCGTCGCCGATCTCGCCGCGGGCCTCGATGCCGGCCGCGTGGAGCCGGCTGAGCGTCTCGTCGAGCCGCTCCTGCGCCTCTGCCCTCGCGCTGTCCACGTCGGACACCCACCGGTGGACGCGGGAGGTGAGCACGGGGCACACGACCCACACCTGCCTGCGCTGCCCGGCCGCCGCCCGCTCGATCGCCTCGGCCAGCCCCTCCTCTGCGAGCGTCTCGTTCGCGACCACGAGGATCCGCTGCTCGTCCTCGGCGCCGATGTGCGCGGGCGCGGTTCTCACCACGCGCTCTCCCCGTCCCCGCCGGAGGTAGAAGAAGACCGTCGCGCCCGTCACGGCGGCCCAGGTCGGCACGCCGGCCCAGGCGCCGCCGAGGAGGCTCGCCAGCGCGATCGCCGCGAAGGCTACGACCGTGAGCAGGAGGAACTGGAAGGCCTCGGCCTCGCTGCGGAACGGGTTGCGCACGCTAGCCCGCCGCCTCGGGACGGCTCCCGGCGAGCGCGTCGCGAACGCGGGCCACGAGCTGTTCGGGGGCGACAGGGGCTGCAATCAGATCGCATCCCTCGAGCAGGTCTCGCCACTCGTCCTCGCCACCGGCGGGAACCTCGACGATGAGCGGCGTGCCGGGGCGGCGCGCCCGTAACGCCTGGAGCACCTCTCTCGCCTCGGGCCGCTCCACCCCGAGGCTCGAGACGACGACGTCGGCGCCGTGGGCGACCGCGCATCCTTCCGGCCCCGTCAGCGGACAGTGCTCCTCGTGCTCGGGGCCCGGGCAGACGGCCACCGCGTAGCCGGCCCGGCGCAGGACCGACGCGAAGACCAGACCCGCCGACTCGTCCGGGTGCTCGATCAGGACGCGCGGCTGCCCGACCCAGGGCCAGGGATGGGGACTCGATCGTGTCGACCTTGGCATCACGCAACCTCCGGCTCGCGTTGTGAGCAGTGCGGCTGTGAGGATTTCGATTGTTCGCCTGCGACCGTGCGACCGTCATCGGGGTTTCCCCGGACCCGGCGCCACAACCCGCTGCCGGCGCCGTTTGCGCCCGCGTACGTGCCGGCGGCGGCCGCGATCGTGAGGTTGCCGAGCCCGTTCGCAAGCCCGGCGACGCTGCGGAGCACGACCTCCTCCGTCTCGTGCCCGGCCGGGCCGGCGGCCCTACCAGTTGTTCTCGGCGAACCGCGGCCAGTTGCCGGTCGCGGCCTCGTCATCGTAGAACGCCAGCGGCGGCGACGAACGCGACCGCCGCGATCAGATATCGCTGTGCCACCGACTTCAAGGCTCCGATCCTCCTCGCTCGTCGCCGGGCAGAGGGACCATCTTCGCGCTCCGCACCGCCCTTCCTTGCGGCGGCCAGAGACGTGCGAGTGACCTACGCGGCCGTGGCGTAGCGGGTCGAGGCGTCCTTCGCCGCCTCGGCGAGCTGCGCGCGCGCCGCGTCGATCACCGCGTCGCACTCCTCCAGGTCGGCCTCGGTCGCGCCGCGCTCCGCGAGCAGGCCGCGCAGGAACACGAGGTCGCGGATGTGGTGAAGCTCATCCTGCAGCCGGCCCTGGAGGTCGGCCTGTCCGGGGGCAGTGCGGGGAAGGGTGGCGATGCTCATGGTCGGCTCCTCGGTCGGATTCGCAGCAAGCATCGCCGGGCCGGGTGAGGCGAGCCTAAGCCGAACCTGTGAGGTTCGTGAGAATCGCCGGCGGGACGCGCGCGACGTCTTCGCCGTCTACACTCGCGCCGGCGGCGGGCCGTTCGTCCCGTTCCGCTGACGGGAGGGTCATGGCGACAGCTCGGCTCATCTCGGTCGCGGCCGCAGCCGTCGCGATCCTCGCGCTCGCCGGGAGCCCGACGGCGCGCGGCGCCGCGACGTCCCGCGGCGACCCGGGGCGGCTGCCGCAGACGCGGGCGCTCCCCTCTGCGGCCACAGCCCTGTTCCGGAAGCGAATGGCCGCGCTCTGGCGCGGGATCGTGCACGACTCGCCGGCCGCGGCTCGAAGCGCGTTCTTCCCGCGCTCGGCCTACCTCCGGGTGAAGCAGATCGCGGATCCGTCGGCCGACTTCCGCGACCGCCTCCTCGCCGGCTTCCG
>DATFMW010000222.1:0-5275 GCA_035266765.1 Gaiellaceae bacterium
GATCCCCATCCCCTCCGCGGCCCCCTCGCGCAGGTAGCGGTGCACCGCGTCGGTCGCGGCGACGTCGAGGCCCCGTGTCGGCGACGCGGCGACGAGCACGAGCGGCTCGCCGAGAAACTCGCGGCCGAGCACGACCTTCTGCAGATTGCCGCCGGAGAGCTGGCGGGCCGGCACGTTCGGGCCCGCCGTCTTCACGTCGTAGCGATGGATCAGCCCCTCGGCGCGCTCGCGGATCGCGCCGAGCCGGAGCAGCGGCCCGCGGCGCACGTGCGTGTCGCGGTACGCCTTGAGCACGACGTTCGAGGCGACGCTGAGGCTCGGCGCGACGCCCGTGTGCAGCCGGTCCTCGGGCACGTGGCCGACGCCGGCCCGGATCGCGGCCCGCGGGTCGCCGCCGCGCAGCGCCCGCCCCGCCACCCGCAGCGTGCCCCGCGCGGGCGGCCGCATCCCGGTCACGGTCTCGGCGAGCTCGCGCTGGCCGTTGCCGGCGACCCCGGCGATCGCGACGATCTCGCCCGAGCCCACCTGGAGCGTCACGCCGCGCACCGCGTCGCCGCCCCGGTCGCCCTTCGCCCAGACATCGTCGAGCTCGAGCGCCGGCAGGCCGACCTCGTTGGCCCGCTCGCTCCGCCGGGCCGCCTCGACCTCGTGGCCGACCATCAGCGCGGCGAGCGAGCGGGGCGACGTCCCCGCGGTCGAGAGCGTCCCGACCGTGCGGCCGCCGCGCAGCACGGTCACGCGGTCGGCGACCGCCTGCACCTCGTGCAGCTTGTGCGAGATGAAGACGACGGTTCGCCCCTCCGCCGCGATCGTGCGCAGGGTGGCGAAGAGCGAGTCGGCCTCCTGCGGGGTCAGCACGGCCGTCGGCTCGTCGAGGATGAGGATGCGCGCCTCGCGGTAGAGGGCCTTCAGGATCTCGACCCGCTGCTGCTCGCCGATCGAGAGCTGCCACACGCGGGCGCGCGGGTCGACGGCGACGTCGTAGCGGCGCCCGAGCTCCGCGACCCGGCTCTCGATCCGCCGCGGATTGACGAGGAAGCGGCGGCCCTCCGCGCGGTGGTCGCCGAGCAGGACGTTCTCGGCGACCGTGAACGTCGGCACGAGCCGGAAGTGCTGGTGCACCATGCAGATCCCCGCGTCGAGCGCGTCGCGCGGGGCGTGGAACTCGACCGGCCGGTCGTAGAGCCGGATCTCGCCCTCGTCGGGCCGGTAGAGGCCGGTGAGGATGCTCGAGAGCGTGCTCTTGCCGGCCCCGTTCTCACCGAGGAGGGCGTGCACCTCGCCCTCGGCCGCCTCGAAGTCGACGCCGTCGTTCGCGACGACGCCGGGGAATCGTTTCGTGATTCCTCGCAGCGAGACGGCCGGCATCGGCGGAAGGGTGAGCGCAGTGGTGCCCGGGGGAAGCGCGCGGCTCCCCCCGGGCAGGCCGGCTAGCCGGTCGCGCTCCCCTGCACTCCCTTGACGAGCCAGTTCATCGCGTAGAGCTGCTTGACGTTCAGGCGCTTCCCCTTCGGGACGCGCAGCTTGCCCTTCTGGTCGTAGAGCGGGCCCGTGAACTCGTAGAACGTGCCCTTCTCGATCGCCTTCTCCTTCGCCGCGATCGCCTTCTTCGTCTTCGCGGACACCAGCGGCCCGTACGGGGCGAGCTTCGTGAAGCCGTCCTTGAGGCCGCCGTAGTAGAAGCCGGTCTTCCAGGTGCCGTTCATCGCCGCCTTGACCCGCCTCAGGTAGTACGGGCCCCAGTTGTAGACGGCGCCGGTGAGCCACTGCTTCGGCGCGAACTTCGACGAGTTGGAGTCGTAGCCGACCCAGGGTGCGTTCACCGTCTTCGCGTACTGGCCGGTCGACGGGCTGTCGACGTTCTGGCCGAGCACGTCGGCGCCGGCCGCGTAGAGGCTCTGCGCCGCCTTCTTCTCCTTCGCCGGGTCGAACCAGGAGTTCGTGAAGACGACCTTCACCGTCGCCCCCGGGTGCATGGCCCGGACGCCGAGCGCGAACGCGTTCGTGTGCCGGAGCACCTCGGGGATCGGGAAGGCGGCGACGTAGCCGACGACGCCCTTCTTGGTCGCGGCGCCGGCCGCCATGCCGGAGAGATAGATCGCGTCCTCACCCGCGCCGTAGTACTCGGCGAGGTTCTTCGATCGCGCCGTACCGGTCGCCATCTCGAACTTCACGTCCGGGTACTTCTTCGCGGCGGCGACGAAGTACGGCTGGAAGCCGTAGGACGTGCCGAAGATGATCTTGTTGCCGTCGTTGACGAGGCTGTCGATCACCTGGGCGACCTGCGGCCCCTCGGGGACGTTCTCCTTGTAGGTCGTGACCACGTTCTTGCCGAGCTTCTTCTGCACGTACAGCCGCCCCTGGTCGTGCGCCTGCGACCAGCCGCCGTCGTTGTGCGGCCCGACGTAGATCCACGCCGCCTTGAACGCGGCCGTCGGCGCGGCCGACCCGACACCTGCCCCGAGCAGCAGCACCGCGACGGCGGCCACGGCCGCGAACGCGGCCAGGCCTGCCAGCTTCATCCGTCCCTTCACGTTTCCTCCCGATCGTCTCTCTCGACACCCCGGAGACCACAAAAAAGCCTCGGAGTCGCCTGGTTCACGACACCGAGGCCACAGCGCCTCCTCGCGGGTCGGCCCCTGCCGGCCCGCAGCGCGACACTATCGCAGCGGCGGCACGGACTGCACGCCCTCGGTCGCCGGTGCCTCGACGGCGCCGACCGGGTCGCGCGCGCTCCACGGGAACGTGATCCAGCGGTCGGTGCGGCGCCAGACGTACTCGCAGCGGACCGAGCTCTGCGGCTTCTCGTAGAGGACGGCGCAGCGGGCCTCGGCGACCTTGCCGGCGCAGAACTCGCGCACGAGGGCGAGCGTCGCGCCGGTGTCGGCGACGTCGTCGACGATCAGCACGCGGGTCTCCGTGAAGTCGACGAGGTCGGGCACCGGCGGCAGGATCATCGGCATGTCGAGCCGGGCGTCGATGCCGGTGTAGAACTCGACGTTCATCGTGAACGTGTTCTTGACCCCGAGCGCGTAGCCGAGCGCCGCGGCGACGAGCATGCCGCCTCGGGCGATCGCCAGCACCATGTCCGGCCGGTAGTCGTCCTCGTGGACGAGGGTGGCGAGCGTGCGCGCGCCGACGCCGAGGTCGTCCCAGGTCATGATCTCGCGCGGCGCGTCGATGCGGGAGAACCTATCGCCTCGACGCGCCGCGCGGCGCTCGCTACATGCGGTCGACCATCGCCCGCCCGAAGGCGGAGCAGGAGATCTCGTTCGCGCCGTCCATCAGCCGGGCGAGATCGTACGTGACCTGCTTGTCGGAGATGGCGACGCTGAGGGAGCTGATGATCAGGTCGGCCGCCTCGATCCAGCCGAGGTGACGGAGCATCATCTCGGCCGAGAGGATCAGCGAGCCCGGGTTGACCTTGTCCTGGCCCGCGTACTTCGGCGCGGTGCCGTGGGTCGCCTCGAACTGCGCCACCTCGTCGGAGAGGTTGCCCCCCGGGGCGATGCCGATGCCGCCGACCTGGGCGGCGAGCGCGTCCGAGATGTAGTCGCCGTTCAGGTTCGGCGTCGCGATCACGTCGTACTCCGCGGGCCGCGTCAGGATCTGCTGCAGGAACGCGTCCGCGATCACGTCCTTGATCGTGATCGTGCGCCCCTCGTGCTCGAGCGTCAGCCAGGGGCCGCCGTCGATCGGCGTCGCGCCGTACTCCCGCTGGATGAGCGCGTAGCCCCAGTCGCGGAAGCCGCCCTCGGTGAACTTCATGATGTTGCCCTTGTGGACGAGCGTGAGCGAGTCGCGCCCGTTCGCGAGCGTGTACTCGATCGCCTTGCGGACGAGCCGCTCGGTGCCCTCGATCGAGACGGGCTTGATCCCGATCGCCGAGGTCTCCGGGAAGCGGATCTTGCGGACGCCCATCTCCTCCTGGAGGAAGGAGATCACCTTGCGGGCGCCCTCGGACTCGGCCTCCCACTCGATCCCGGCGTAGATGTCCTCCGAGTTCTCGCGGAAGATCACCATGTCCGTCTTGGACGGGTCCTTGAGCGGGCTCGGCACGCCCGGGAAGTGGCGCACCGGCCGCAGGCAGACGTAGAGGTCGAGCTGCTGGCGCAGGGCGACGTTGAGCGAGCGCATGCCGCCGCCGATCGGCGTCGTCAACGGCCCCTTGATCGAGACCGAGAACTCGCGCGCCGCCTCGAGCGTCTCGTCGGGCAGCCAGACGTCGCTGCCGTAGACGCGCGTCGCCTTCTCGCCGGCGTAGACCTCCATCCAGTGGATCTGCTTGGAGCCCCCGTAGGCCTTCTCGACCGCGGCGTCGACGACGGTCCGCATGGCCGGAGTGATGTCGGCTCCGATCCCGTCGCCCTCGATGAAGGGGATGATCGGATTGTCGGGGGTCGGCTCACCGGGGACGATCTTGGCGCCCTCGGACGGAACCTCGATGTGCGTCGTTGTGCTCATTGACCTACCGTGTTCTCTCGTGGGGAAGGAGGACATCCAGGCTATCGCAGCCCTCGGGACGGAGGAGGCACAACGGATCGCGATCGTCCTGATCGAGGGCTTCGACCGGCATTACCGGCTCTTTCGCGCCGTGAGCGCCGCCGCGAAGGAGCGCTTCGAGGCAGGCGCCTGGATGGAGCTGCAGCACGCGGTGCAGGAGCGGATCCGCTTCTACGACGAGCGTGTGCGCGAGTGCGTCGACCGGCTCCGCGACGAGTTCGACGTCGAGGCGCTCGACGACTCGACCTGGCGGGACGCGAAGCTCTATTACATCGGCCTGCTCGTCGAGCACAGCCAGCCGGAGCTCGCCGAGACCTTCTTCAACTCGGTGATCAAGCGGATCCTCCGCCGCAGCTACTACGACAACGAGCTGATCTTCGTGCGCGCGGCGATCTCGACCGAGTACATCGAGTCGGACCCGCCGATCTACCGCAGCTACTACCCGAACGTCGACGGGCAGCGGGAATGCCTCGCGCGCCTCTTCGCGGACTTCGGCTGGAGCCGGCCGTTCGCCGACCTCGACCGCGACCTCGACCTCGTGCAGCAGGCGCTCGCGGAGCGGCCGGGCGGGCCGTGGACGCACCTCGAGCCGAACCACCAGATCCAGGTGCTGAGCTCGGCGCTCTACCGCAACAAGGCGGCCTACGTCTTCGGCAAGATCGTCAACGGCCACGACGAGCTGCCGTTCGTCGTCCCCGTCCTGCACGACGCCGACGGAGCGCTCGAGCTGGACACGATCCTGCTCGACCCGCAGCAGATCAACGTTCTCTGC
>DATFMW010000223.1:0-2313 GCA_035266765.1 Gaiellaceae bacterium
ATGACCGTCCTCGCCCTCATCGTCGGGCTCGCCGTCGGCGCCGCCGCAGCCTGGCTCATCGCGCGGGCGCGCAGCTCGAGCGAGACGGCGACGCTGCGGATCGAGCTCGAGCACGAGCGGGCGCGCACGACCGAGAAGGTGGCGCTCCTCGAGCAGACGGGACAGGGGTTCGCCGACCGCTTCGACGCGCTCGCAGCCGACGCGCTGCGCAAGAACAACGAGTCGTTCCTCGAGCTCGCCTCGGGTCGGCTGGGACAGAAGGAGCAGGCCGTCCAGCAGCTCGTGCAGCCGTTGAAGGAGGCCCTCGGCAACGTGAGCAAGGAGGTCGAGGCACTCGAGCGCTCCCGCCGGCAGGACTACGGCGCGCTGCGCACGTCCGTCCAGACACTCGCCCAGGCGAGCGAGCAGGTCCGCGGCGAGACGGCGCGGCTCGCGACGGCGCTCCGCTCCTCCGAGGTGCGCGGCGCCTGGGGCCAGATGCAGCTGCGGAACACCGTCGAGACGGCCGGGATGCTCGCGTACTGCGACTTCGACGAGGAGGTCCACACCGTCTCGGACGGGCGCTCGCTGCGCCCCGACCTCGTCGTCCGGCTCCCGGGCGGCCGGCGCGTCGTCGTCGACGCGAAGACGCCGCTGAAGGCGCTCCTCGACTCGCTCAACGCGCCCGAGGAACAGCGGCCCGCCCTGATCGCCGACTACGCCCGCCACGTGCGCGAGCACGTGAAGCAGCTGAGCCACAAGAACTACTGGCAGCAGTTCGACGACACGCCGGACTTCGTCGTCATGTTCCTGCCCGGCGAGGGCTTCTTCCGGACGGCGGTCGAGGCCGATCCGAGCCTGCTCGAGACCGGCTCGAACGAGCGGGTCGTCCTCGCCAGCCCGATGCTGCTGATCGCCCTGCTGCGCACGGTCGCCGCGGTGTGGAACGAGGAGAAGGTGGCGGAGAGCGCACGCGAGGTGAACCGGCTCGGCCAGGAGCTCTACGAGCGCCTGACGACGATGACCGACCACTTCGTCAACCTCGGCAAGCGGCTCGACGGCGCCGTGCAGGCCTACAACCAGTCGGTCGGATCGTTCGAGCGGCGCGTGCTGCCGCAGGCCCGCAAGCTCACCGAGCACGGCGTGCGCCCGAAGAAGGAGCTCCCCGAGCTGCAGGGGCTCGAGCACTCCACCCAGCCGCCGCAGACCATCGAGCTCGGGGCGGCGACGAAGGCGGAGCTCCCGCCCGCCGCCGACGCGGCGTAGTCCCGCGACGCTTCCCGGGAACGTCCTTCCGCCCCGATTCGTTCTAATACGGGTGAATCTGCTTTCCAGGAAGGACGAAACATGACCGACGACGTGCGCGAGCTCATCATCATCGGCGGCGGCCCCGCCGGCTACACGGCGGCCCTGTACGCCGCCCGCGCGAATCTGCGGCCACTCGTGATCGAAGGATTCAACTGGGGTGGCCAGCTGATGATCACGAGTGACGTCGAGAACTACCCCGGCTACGCCGACGGCGTCATGGGCCCGGAGATGATGGCCGACTTCCGCCGCCAGGCCGAGCGCTTCGGCACCGAGTTCGTCACGGACGACGTGACGAGCGTCGACTTCTCGGAGCGGCCGTTCACCGTCGTCGTCGACCGGGAGACCTATCGTGCGCAGGCGGTCGTGATCGCGACCGGCGCGAGCGCACGCTGGCTCGGCCTCGAGGGCGAGCAGCGGCTCCAGGGGCGAGGCGTGTCGGCGTGCGCGACCTGCGACGGCGCGTTCTTCCGCGACAAGGAGCTGATCGTCGTCGGCGGCGGCGACACGGCGATGGAGGAGGCGACGTTCCTGACCCGCTACGCGACGAAGGTGACGGTCGTCCACCGGCGCGACGAGTTCCGTGCCTCGCCGATCATGCTCGACCGGGCGGCGTCGAACCCGAAGATCGAGCTCGTGACGAGCGCGGTCATCGACGAGATCCTCGGCGAGACGACGGTCGAGGGCGTGCGGCTTCGCAGCACCGCCACGGACGAGACGTGGGAGATGCCCGTGGACGGCGTGTTCGTCGCGATCGGCCACGACCCGAACACGAAGCTCTTCGTCGAAGCGCTCGACCACGACGAGACCGGCTACCTCATCACGGCGCCCGGGTCGACCGAGACGAACGTCCCCGGCATCTTCGCCGCGGGCGACGTCCAGGACCACACGTACCGCCAGGCGATCACCGCGGCGGGCAGCGGCTGCATGGCCGCCCTCGACGCCGAGCGCTTCCTCGCCGCCGAGGAGGGCGCCGGCGGCCAGGCGCAGCCGGATGCCGCAGCGGCGAACGCCTAGCGCCGCCCGACA
>DATFMW010000224.1:0-6507 GCA_035266765.1 Gaiellaceae bacterium
CATCCTCATCCGCGCCGGTGCGGTACGGGCGCTGGAGCTCGACATCAACGCGGAGTGGCCGAGCTTCATCACGTACGGGCACTTCGGTGCGCGCGACCCGTCGAAGCTCGTCCCGAACAGCCAGCAGGCGTCGACGCGGTATCTCGTCCCGGACGACCGCGACTTCTTCTCGCTCTACCGGCGCGTGCCGGGCGCGACGACGGTGCCGTTCAAGTGAGCTCCGCCGCCGGCGTCCCGCAGTCGCGCCACCTGCACCTGCCGGCGCTCGCCGTCGCGCTGCGCCCGCACCAGTGGACGAAGAACCTGCTCCTGCTGGCCGGGCTCCTCTTCTCGGGCAGCCTCGGCGACGGCGCCCGCTGGGGCGACGCGCTCGTCGCGCTGACCGCGTACTGCCTGCTCTCGAGCGCGGGCTATCTCGTCAACGACGTGCGCGACGCGGCGAGCGACCGGCTGCACCCGACGAAGCGGCTCCGCCCCGTCGCAAGCGGGGAGCTGCGGCCGGCGACGGCTCTCGTCACCGCCGCCGCGCTCGCGGGAATGGGGCTCGGCCTCGCCGCCGCGATCGGCCACGCGACGCTCGCGCTCGCGGCCGCGTTCGCGCTCGGGCAGCTCGCGTACACGCTCTGGCTGAAGCGGCTGATGGTTCTCGACGCGGCGATGATCGCCGGGCTCTTCGTCGTGCGCTCCGCCGCGGGGGCGGAGGCGATCGGCGTCCGGATCTCGACCTGGCTGCTCGTCTGCACCGCCCTCCTCGCGCTCTTCCTCGCGTTCGCGAAGCGGCGCGGCGAGCTGCTCGCGATCGGCGGCGACCTCTCCGCGGGCCGAGCGGTGCTTCGCCACTACACCGCGCGGCGGCTCGAGTTGCTCGTCGGGGCGACGGCCGCCGGCAGCTGCGCCGCGTACATCGCGTACGCCGTCGACGGCTCCGACGCGGCCGAGATGGCGCTCACGATCCCGTTCGTCGTCTTCGGGCTCGCGCGCTACCTCTACCTGATGCGGCGGCGTGATCTCGGCGAGGAGCCGGATCGCGTGCTCCTGACCGACCCGCCGATCCTCGTCGCGGTCGTGCTCTGGGCACTCGTTGCGGCCACGGCCCTGAACGCGGGCTGACGTCAGCCGGAGCGGCGGCGGCGCACCTGGGGTGCCTGCTGCCCGAGCGCCGCGTAGGCGAGCGCCTGGAGCGACTCGTTCAGCGTCGCGATCTCGCGTGTCAGCCGGAGGAAGTGCTCGTCGTTGTCGAGCCGCTTGTTCATCTTCTCGAGCTGGTCGCCGATCCGGTCGAGCCGCTCGAGCAGGGTGTCCAGGCGGCGGTCGGAGAGATCTCCGGATTCCATGTCAACGATCGTAGCCCGCCGCGACGGCCGCGAGCTCGTCGCGGCTGCGGACGACGAGCGCGTCGTCGCCGAGTGCCTCGAGCACGTCGTCGAGCGTGCCCACGGCGTCGATCCGCCGCGCCGCGCCGAGATGCGCGAGGGCGACGTCGGCGAGCTCGCGCGGCGCGTCCGTGAAGACGCCGACCCGGGCGCCCGCCGCGTGGAGCCGCCGGAGCGCCGCCGCCGTGTCGGCGTGCGGGCGGAAGTGGAGCGGGCCGCGGTCGGCGGCGAACCGCTGCAGCAGCGGGCGCCAGTCGCCGAGGCGCTCGTCGAGGAGCGGCGCCGCGGCGGTGCGGTCGTCCGGCAGGTCGAGCTCGACCCGCGTGCGGCGCTCCGCGTCCTCGAGCCAGGCGCGCCACAGCGGCCGCGTGTCGGCGAGGACGGCGTCGAGATCGAGCGCGAGGGCGGGCACCGGCCACGATGCTAGTCTCTCGCGCACACACATCGGCGAGCGGTAAGGGAACTCCGGTGCGAGTCCGGGACGGTCCCGCCGCTGTAAGGGGAGACGCTTCTCCGCCACGACGCCACTGGGCCGGCAGGCCTGGGAAGGCGGCGGGGGAGGGAGCCCCGAGTCAGAAGACCTGCTGCCCGCCGTGCAACCCGAACCCCTCGTGGAGAAGGAGGATTCGTTGCTTCGCCGTACTCTCGTCGCCGCCGCGGCCTTCGCGGCCGCTCTCACCGTCGTGCCCTTCGCAGGCGCGGCTCTGATCCACGTCCGCGTCGAAGGCAAGACGCGGACGATCTTCGGCGCGAACGACCCGCGTGCCGTCGCATCGACTCCGCTCGACGCGCTCGAGACCGCCGCCCGCGTGGGCGAGTTCTACGTCCACGTGACTGCGTCCTCGTTCGGCAACTACGTCGACCAGATCGGCTTCTACCCCGGCTCGGGCAACTCGGGCTGGGTCTTCAAGGTCAACGGCGTCTCGCCGCCCGTCGGTGCCGACCAGGTGAAGCTCAACGACGGCGACACCGTCGAGTGGTACTACGCGACCTTCGGCGACGCGGGCGGGCCGCCGACGCTCGAGTTGAAGCGCACGGCAACCGGCTGCTACGCCGCGACCGCACAGGACGACAAGGGCGTCGCGACGGTGCTCGCGAAGCTCGTCTTCCACGTCGGAGGGCACACGGTTCCCGCGGCAGCGGGACACATCTGTCCGAGCCGGCCGCACGGCACGGTCTGGGCGAGCGCGCCCGGCGCCGTCCGCTCGAACCGGCTGCCGTGAGACGGCTCCTCCTCGTCCCGCTTCTCGCCGTGGGCCTCGCCGCCTGCGGCGGGAGCGGGCACGGGAAGGCGACGCTCTGGATCACCCGTGACGAGGGGCACACGGTGCTCCTCGCTGCGCAGGTGCCGGCGGGGGAGACCGCGATGCAGGCGCTCGAGCGCTCGGCGACGGTCTCGACCCGCTACGGCGGGCGGTTCGTCCAGTCTGTGAACGGCCTCGCCGGCTCGATCTCGTCCGAGCACGACTGGTTCTACTTCGTGAACGGCATCGAGGGGACGAGCGGCGCCGTCGAGTACCGGCTGCGGCCGGGCGACGTCGAGTGGTGGGACTACCGCGACTGGGGGACGGCAGGAGAGACCGTGCCGGTCGTCGTCGGCGCTTTCCCGGAGCCGTTCCTGCACGGGTTCGGCGGACGGGTCCGGCAGGCGGTTGTGATCGGGCCGGGCGCGCGTGGCGCGGATGCGGTGGCGAAGGTGATCCACGGGCGCGTCGCCGCCTCGGCGCCGCGCGACGCGAACGTGCTTCGCCTGCTGCCGCCGTTTTCGGGCCCGCCGCGCTTCACCGCACGGCTGCGCCCCGGCGGTGGCGTCGTCTTCGACTACACGGGCGACCCGCGCCGGCTCGCGCGCGACCCCGGGCTCGCCCGCTACCGGTATCGCCTGCCGTGAGGCCGTCCGCCGCAGCCGCGCTCCTTGCCGGCGTCGCCGCCGCGGCGCTCCTGGCCCACCATGTCCTCTCTGCCGGCGTGCTCGCGGCTGCGCTGCTCGCCGTCTGCCTGCGCGCGGGCCGGCGAGCGCGGCCGTATCTCTACGGGACGCTGGTCAGCTCCGGGTTCGTCTTCCTGCTCTCGCCGCTCCTCCAGTCCACCGGGTGGCACGTGCTCTGGAGCGGCCCGACGATCCCGGTGCTCGGGCCGCTCGACGTCACGACCGAGGAGCTGCAGCTCGCGGCGCTGAACGCGCTGCGCCTCGCCGCGGTCGGTCTCGCGTTCGCGGCGTACGCGCTCCTCCTCGACCACGACCGGCTGCTCGCGGCGGCGACCGCGCGGCGCTCGGTGCTCGCGGCGGTGCTCGCCACCCGGCTCGTGCCGACGCTCGAGCGGGACGCGCGCGGGCTCGTCGAGGCGCTGCGCGGTCGCGGGCTCGCGCCGGCTGGGCTGCGCGGGCATGCGGCGCTCCTGTCGCCGCTCCTCGCCGGCTCGCTCGAGCGCGGACTCAGCCTCGCCGAGGCGATGGAGGCGCGCGGCTTCGGTCGCCCGGGCCGCACCCGGGTCCCGGCGCCGCCGTGGGGAGCGCTCGACGCGGCTGCGCTCGCCGGCGCCGTGGTCGCGGTCGTCGTGGGGGCGATGTGGCTCTAGCGCTGGTCGACGGGCTGACGTTCTCGTATCCGGACGCGCCGCCGGCTCTCGAGGACGTGTCCCTCCAGGTGGAGCCGGGCGAGGTCGTGCTCCTGCTCGGCGCCTCCGGCTCGGGGAAGTCGACGCTGCTGCGCGCGCTCGCGGGTCTCGTGCCGTGGTTCCACGGGGGCCGCTTTGCGGGGCGCGTCGAGGTGGCCGGGCTCGACACGCGCAGCGCCCGTCCGGCCGATCTCGCAGGGTCGGTCGCGACGGTGTTCCAGGATCCCGAGGACCAGGTCGTCCTCGCCGGCGTTGCGGCGGAGGTCGCGTTCGGACTCGAGAATCTCGGCGTCGCCCCGGCGGCGATCCTGCCGCGCGCACACGCCGCGCTCGCCGCTGTCGGGATCGAGGCGCTCGCGGAGCGCCCGACGACGGAGCTCTCCGGCGGCGAGCTCCAGCGGGTGTGTCTCGCCTCGGCGCTCGCGCTCGACCCGGAGCTGCTGCTGCTCGACGAGCCGACCTCGCAGCTCGACCCTGCTGCCGCGCAGGCGTTCCTCGAGCGGGCGCTCGGCGGTCGGGCGGCCGTCGTGCTCTCGGAGCAGCGCCCCGCGACCGCCCTCCGCTACGCCGACCGCGTCGTCTTCCTCGAGCGCGGCCGGATCCTCCTCGACGCTTCGCGCGACGACGCCCTCGAGTGGCTCGCCGCCGAGCGCCCCGCCTGGACCGAGCCAAGTAACACGTTGTCACTTGCAGAGACGTGTCGGTCCGAGACGATGCTCGTTTCGAGCATTCACGGCGATGTGCAGGGCAATCGCGTTGTCCCCCACGAGCCAAGTAACACGTTGTCACTTGATCGGAAAGGGCCGCGGGAGACGGTGTGCCGCGTCGAGCGTGTGCGGTTCGCGTACGACGGGCGGCCGGTGCTCGACGGGGCCTCGCTCGAGCTGCGGCGCGGGGAGGTCGTGGCGCTCACCGGGCCGAACGGGTCGGGGAAGACGACGCTCGCGAAGCTCGCCGCCGGGCTGCTCGAGCCGCAGGCGGGCCACGTCGAGCGGGCGGGACGTGCGGCGTTCCTGCTCCAGGATCCGGGGCGCTACCTCGTGCGCGAGCGGGCGCTCGACGAGGTCGCGCTCGGGCACGGCCGCGAGCGGGCACGGCATGTGCTCGCCGAGGTCGGGCTCGACGGCGTCGAGACTCGCCACCCGCGCGACCTCTCGAGCGGCGAGCGCGAGCGGCTTGCGCTCGCGACGGTGCTCGTCACCGACCCGGATCTGCTCGTGCTCGACGAGCCGACGCGCGGCGTCGACCCCGAGCGCAAGGCCGAGCTCGCCGCACTGCTCCGGGCCCAGGCCCACCGGCGGGCGACCCTCGTCGTCACCCATGACCGTCTCTTCGCGGCCGCGGTCGCCGACCGTGAGGTCTCGCTGGGCGAGACGCGGGAGCCCGTCCTTGCGTAGCCGCGCCGCCCGCATCGGCTTCGTCGTCGCACTCGGCGCCGCCGCCGGGGTCACGTTCCTGACGAACGACTCGGCGCTTGCACTTCTGCTCGCGGCGGCGGCGCTGCTCGCGGGTGCGGCGGCGTGGCTCGACGGCGGGCCGCAGTCGGCGAAGGAGGTGACCGTGATCGCGACGCTCGCCGCGGCCGCGGCGGCCGGGCGCGTCCTGCTCGCGCCGATCCCGGATGTGCAGCCGGTGACGGTGATCGTCGTCGCGACCGGGGTCGCGCTCGGCGCCCGCGCCGGGATCGGCGTCGGCGCGGGCGCCGCGTTCGTCTCGAACTTCTTCCTCGGTCAGGGCCTCTGGACGCCGTGGCAGATGCTGGCCTGGGCCGGCTGCGGGGCGGTCGGTGCGCTCGGCGCGCCGCTGCTGCGCCGGCGGATCCCGTTCGCCGTCGTCGCCTGCCTGCTCGGCTTTGCGTTCGGCTTCGTCCTCGACACATGGAACTGGTACGGCTTCTACCCGCACACGTGGCAGGCGTTCGTCGCGCGCCAGGCCGCGGGCTTCCCGTTCGACGTCGCGCACGCGAGCGGCAACCTCGCGCTCGCGCTCGTGGCCGGGCCGGAGTTGCGGCGGCTGCTCGAGCGGTACGGGCGGCGGCTGCGGACGGAGATCGTATGGGTGTGAAGGTCGCGCTCCTGCTCGTCGCCGGCGCGCTCTCGTTCGTGCAGGGCCGCGTGCAGACCGACGGCGGCTACGCCGAGCCGGGCGGCCGCTCCACGCCGGGGCTCACCGCGACGGCGGTGCTCGCGCTCCGCGCCGCGGGGGCGCCTGCACCGGCCGCGGCCCGCGCGTACCTGCTGGCGCACGAGCAGGGGCTGACGCCGACCGAAGTCGAGCTCGTGACGATGGCGGAGGCGGTGACCGGCGGCGCCTCGCCGGCGGTTCTCGGGCGGCTGCGCGGGCTCGTGCAGCGCTCGGGCGCGATCGGCCCGGCCGTGAACTCGACCGCGTGGGGGATCCTGGCGCTGCGGCAGGCGGGCGAGCCGGTGCCGCACGCCGCCGTCGTCTATCTCGCGCGCTCGCAGCGCCCCGGCGGCGGCTTCGGCTGGGCCCGCGGGGTCGCGCCCGACGCCGA
>DATFMW010000225.1:0-2382 GCA_035266765.1 Gaiellaceae bacterium
GCCGAAGGTGATCGTCTGCGGCGGCTCCGCCTACCCGCGCACGGTGGAGACGGATCGCTTCCGCGCCATCGCGGACGAGGTCGGAGCACTGCTCCTCTGCGACATGGCCCACTTCGCCGGCCTCGTCGCCGCGGGCCTCCACCCGAATCCCGTCGAGCACTGCGACTTCGTCACCTCGACGACGCACAAGACGCTCGCCGGGCCGCGCGCCGGCTTCATCCTCTGCCGCGCCGAGCACGCGCAGGCTGTCGACCGCGCCGTCTTCCCGGGCATGCAGGGCGGCCCGCTCGAGCACACGATCGCCGCGAAGGCGACGTGCTTCAAGATCGCGATGAGCGACGCGTTCCGCGCCTACCAGGGGCAGATCCGCCGCAACGCCGACGTGCTCGCGACGACGATCCTCGACGGTGGCCTCGAGCTCGTCACGGGCGGCACCGACACGCACCTGATGCAGCTCGACCTGCGCAGCTCCGACTGGACGGGCAAGGCGGCCGAGGAGCGCCTCCACGAGGTGCACGTCACCGTCAACCGCAACACCGTCCCGTTCGACGAGCGCCCGCCGACCGTTGCCTCCGGGATCCGGATCGGCACGCCGGCGATGACGATGCGCGGCTTCGACGAGGACGACTTCGCCGAGGTCGGCCGGATCATCGTCGACGCGCTCGCCGACGCACCCGACCTCGACGGGTTGCGCGGCCGCGTCGAGGCGCTCTGCGCGAAGCGTCCGCTCTACCCGGGCTTCCGCGGCTGGACGAGGTATGCGTGAGCGGGCGGCGCCTCACCGTCGTCGAGCATCCGCTCGTCCAGCACAAGCTCGCGTACCTGCGGGACAAGGAGACGCCGACCGTCCACTTCCGCAAGCTCGCGAACGAGATCACGCTGCTCCTCACCTACGAGGCGACGAAGGACATGGAGACCGAGTCGTGGGAGATCGAGACGCCGCTCGAGCGGATGACGGCGCAGCGGATCCACGGCAAGAAGGTCGCCGTCTGCCCGGTGCTCCGCGCCGGGATGGGGATGCTCGACGGCGTCCTCTCGCTCGTCTCGAGCGCGCGCGTCGGCTTCATCGGCCTTTACCGCGACGAGGAGACGCTCGAGGCGGTGCAGTACTTCGTGAAGCTGCCCGTCGACCTCGACGAGCGCGACGCGCTCATCCTCGACCCGATGCTCGCCACCGGCCACTCGAGCTGCGCGGCGATCGACGCGGTGAAGGAGGCGGGGGCCCGGTCGACGACGCTCGTCTGCATCGTCGCGGCGCCGCCCGGGATCGAGGAGGTGCACACGCGCCACCCCGACGTTCACGTCGTGTGCGCGGCCGTCGACCGCGGCCTGAACGAGCGCGGCTTCATCGTGCCCGGTCTCGGCGACGCGGGCGACCGCCTGTACGGCACCAAATAGCTCCGGAGCTATTTGGTGCCGGTCGAGCGGAGCTCCGTGCGCCGGAGAGCGCGGTCTCCGGCGCACTCCGCGCCGAGAGCCTGCTGGGCTGACGCGGGTTCGCAGCCGTGCGGTCGGCGCGGACGCGCGTGGCCTGCGGCCAGGCACGCCCGCTCGTTCGCGTCTGCGTAACGTCGCCTGCGGCTCCCGTTACGCAGACGCTCTTGCGGCGCCGTGCTTTGGAGCCGTTACGAGCGGCGCCCGCGCAGGTCGGGCGCGGCGCCCGAAGGGCCAGAGCTTCCGCGACGCAGGCGACAGCCCGTATGGCACGAAGTACCCTGCCGTCATGTTTGTCGCCACGTTCGTGCGCGACGGCGGCGGTCGCTACTACGACGTCCTCGACGTGCTCGGCGCCCACCTCGAGGTGGTCTGGGGGGCGCTGATCGCCTTCGCGGTCGTCGTCGTCCTGACCCCCGCGGTCGGCGGGATGGCGCGGATGCTCGGTGCGGTGGACGCGCCCGGTGGGCGGCGGCTGAACCGGTACCCGATCCCGCGCCTCGGCGGCCTCGCGCTCTTCCTCGGCATCTTCGTGCCCGCGCTCGCGTTCCTCCACGTCGGCCGCGAGAACCGCGGGCTCCTGCTCGGGGCGGCGGTGGCGGTGACCGTCGGCGTGATCGACGACTTCCGCGGCCTGCGCTGGTTCGAGAAGCTCGCGGGTCAGCTCGCGGCCGCCGCGATCCCGGTCTCGTTCGGCGTCTGGGTCAGCCGCTTCACGTTTCCGTTCATCGGCATCCACGCGCTGCCCGGGTGGCTCGGGGGCCCGCTGACCGTGCTCTGGATCGTCGCGATCATGAACATGGTCAACTTCCTCGACGGGCTGGACGGCCTCGCCGCCGGCGTCGCCGCGATCGCCGGCGCGACGTTCGCCGTGATCGCGCTCTCGCTCGCGAAGCCGGACGCGGCGATCCTCTCGGCGATCGTCTTCGGCGCCTGCCTCGGCTTCCT
>DATFMW010000226.1:0-2721 GCA_035266765.1 Gaiellaceae bacterium
GAGGCCGGCGAACATCTCGACGAAGGAGGCGGCGCTCGCGGAGAAGAAGTTCGCGCCCGACTCGTGCGCGACCGCCCGCGCGAGCAGCGTCTTGCCGGTGCCCGGCGGCCCGTACAGGAGCAGGCCCTTCGGCACCTTCGCGCCGAGCCGCTCGAACCGCTTCGGGTCGCGCAGGAACTCGACCACCTCCATCAGCTCGGTGCGCACCTCTTCGACGCCCGCGACGTCGGCCCACGTGGTGGTCGAGCGCGAGCGGGAGGCGAGGTTCTTGGGCTTGATCCGCGGCATCATTCCGGCCGTCTTCCACAGCAGCCACGCGGTCAGCGCGAGGATGACGAAGAAGGCGAGCGGGAGCCACGTGGTGGCGAATTCCGCCGCGGAATGGAACCAGTGCCCCACCATGCTCAGCTCGTATCGGCAGCCGGGAGCGAATCCCTTAGCCGAGGGACTCGATCACCTCGTCGGCCGTCGTGAACACGGCGCCGCCCTCGCGCCAGGCGGCGGTGCAGGCGGCGACGCGCTCGTCGTCGAGCCCGCTCGCGGCGTCCTCGACGAAGAGGACGCGGCGGCCGCGCTGGAGGAAGCCGCGGATGGCCGCATCGTCGCAGACGTCGGTGGCGACGCCGAACACGACGATCTCCTCCGGGTCGAGCGCGGCGAGGAGCGGCTCGGTGTTCGGATTCGTGAAGACGTCGAAGCTCTTCTTCAGGAGCAGGATCTCGCGGCGGCCTTCGATCAGCTGCGGAATGCGGCCGGGCGGGAACGGGACGAGCGAGAGCGGGAGCGGGTCGCGCTGCTTCGTCTCGAGCACCTTCTCCGCGCCGCGGGTGCCGCGCAGGCAGTGCGACGGGAACGTGTTCTGGAGGTCGGGCTCATCCGAGAGCTCGGGGTCGGTGAGCTCATGGTCGTCGGCAGAGGCGACGTGGACGATGCGGGCCGCGCGGGCCGCGTCGACGAGCCGCTCCATCGCCGCAGCGACCTCCTTCGCGCCGGGCACGTAGAGCTTGCCCGCGGGCTCCATGAAGTCGACCTGCGTGTCGACGTCCCAGAGGATGCGCCCGGCCACGCGGCCGTTGTATCACGCCCACGGGGACACGCCTCCCCAGGCCACGTCCGGTATCAGTTACCGGACACGGCCGCTACAGCCTTGTCCCCGCAGGCGTCTTGTCGGACGAAGATCGTCGTCGGAGACTCGAGGTGTGCCTTCGCCGCCACGAGACGACGCCCCCGGGATCCATCACGTGTGGGTCAACGCAACAGGGAACTGGGCGTACTTCCTCGACGACACCGACCGGCTGAGCTGGATCCGTCGACTCGTTCAGCTGACCGTGCGAAGGGACTGGCAATGCGTCGCGTTCTGTCAGATGACGACGCACGTGCACGCACTGCTGTCCGTCCCGGATTGGTCGCTCGCCGAGGGGATGCGGTACCTGAATCGCGAGTACAGCAAGGACTTCAACGCCCGCCACGGACGAGCCGGTCAGTTCGTGCGCAAGCGCTACGGAAGCCGGCGGATCGAGAACGGGGCGGATCTCCTTGGCGCCTACGCATACGTCGTGCTGAACCCGGTCGTCGAGGGAATTTGTCCGCGGGCAGAAGATTGGCGCTGGAGCAGCTTCGCGACGACCATCGGCCTCACCCGCGACTTCCCGTTCGTGGACGCTTCGCTCGTCGTCGCCGAGCTCGGCGGCTCGCCAGCCGCGCTCCGCGCCTTCGTCGCTGCCCAGTCGGAGGCGAAGCTCGACCTTTCCGGCCACGTCCGGTAACTGATACGGGACGCGGCCGTTCGAGACAGGCTCAGTCGACGAGCTCGAGCCGCGGGTTGTCGCGGTACCGCCGACCGACCTTGCCCGACGGCTCACCGTCGGTGAGGACGATGTCGGCGGTGAAGTCGTTCGAGCCTCGGATCAGGGACGAGCCGACGCCGTAGGCGTCGACCGGCACCCCGCGCGCCTCGAACTCGCTGATCTTCTCAATGTCGAAGCCGCCCGAGGCGACGATCCGGATCTGACGGTGCCCGGCCGCGTCGAGGGCGTCCCGCACCTTGCGGACGAGCCGCTCGTTCACGCCGGTCGGCCGGAAGTCGCCGAGCTCCTGCCAGAGCGACTCGTCGACGAGCGCCTCCGAGGTGTCGAGCCGCACGCCCCAGAGCCGGTCGCCGAGCGCGTTGGCCACCTCGAGCGCCGTCCGCACCGAGTCGTTCTCGAAGTCCACGAGCACGGTCACGTTCATGTCCGGCGTTGCCCACTCGGCGAACTTCAGCGCCGCCCGGACGGTGTTCCCGCCGTACGCGGCGATCAGCGAGTGCGGCACCGTCCCGATCCCGCGGCCGCCCCACCACGACGCCTGCTCGTCGGTCGTGACGCCGATCTCGGCGCCCGTGATCAGCCCCGCGGTGTACGCGGCGTAGCCGTCGCCCGTCTGGACACGGTGGTGGTCGTGACGCGCCGGCATGAAGATGATCGGCTTGCCGTTCGCCGCCTCGAGCACGCGCACGACGTTCGTCGTGATCAGCGTCCGCCGCGCCAGCGTGCCGAGGTAGACGGTCTCGAGATGGGCGAAGGCGGTGTAGTCGCCCTCGACCGTCATCACCGTCTCCCACGGCTCGATCCGGTCGCCGTCGTACAGCGCGCGGATCTCGAGCCCGTCGTGGTCGTGCGCGCAGAGCTTGAGGATCGCGATCGCCTCGTCCATGCCGCCGAGGTAGGAGTGGCTCTTCTG
>DATFMW010000227.1:0-7541 GCA_035266765.1 Gaiellaceae bacterium
GGCGCTCGCGCAGCTGCGCTCGCAGGAGGTCGTCCACAAGCTGTTCGCCGACGTCGGCCCACGGATGGCCGACCGACCGGGCGGCTACTCGCGCATCGTCAAGCTCGGGCATCGTCCCGGCGACGCCGCCGAGATGGTCTACCTCGAGCTCGTCGACTTCCAGCCCTAGCGAAACGGCCGCGGTAGAGCGGCCGTTTCGCTAAGAAGGCACCGTGGCGCTGATCCTCGCGATCGTGCTCGCGCTCGTCGTGTTGCCCCGTCCGTGGGGCTGGGTCGCGATCGGCGTGGCGGCGGTCTACGAGGCCGTGTCCACGTGGATCGGCTGGAACTGGAGCCGGAGCCGCCAGCCGGTGGTCGGCCCCGCGGCGCTCGTCGGGGAGCTCGCCGACGTGATCGACGACTGCCGGCCGGACGGACACGTCCGGATCCGTGGTGAGCTGTGGCAGGCGCGCTGCGCCGCGGGTGCCGACGCGGGCGCCCAGGTCCGCGTCCGGGCCGTCCGCGCGCTCGTGCTCGACGTGGAGCCGGTTTAGCCAGCCGCGTTGCCGAGCGCGCCGCTGATGACGACGATGAGCGCGGCCGCCAGGACGATCCAGGCGAGCGACTTCGCGAAGTCGGCGCCGAAGAACCGCCAGCGGATCCACGCGAGCCCGATCATCTCGACTCCGACGACGATGACCGCGGCGACGAGGGCCGCGTGGTAGTGCGGGATCAGGAACGGCAGAGTGTGCAGGATGCCGCCGAGGAAGGTGCCGACGCCCGTGATCGCACCCCGCATGGCAGGGTGGCCGCGGCCCGTCAGCTCGCCGGTGTCGGAAAGGCCCTCCGAGTAGGCCATGCTCACACCGGCGGCGATTGCGCTGGCCAGCCCGGCGATGAACGCGTAGTGCGGCTTGTGCGTTGCGAGCGCGACCGCGAAGATCGGTGCGAGCGTCGCGAGGGAGCCGTCGATCAGGCCGACCATGGCCGGCTGGACGCGTTGGAGGAGGAAGGCCTGTTCGTGCGGCATCGAGTTATAGTGTATCAGTCGAGGTGCAAAGAACTAGAGCATCAGGAAGCCCTGACAAGTTCCGTGAGGGTCGCCTGACAATGCGGCTCATCTTGACGCTCGAGTACGACGGCACTCCGTTCCACGGCTGGGCCGCTCAACCGGGGCTGCCAACCGTCGAGGGCGTGCTGCGCGCCGCGCTCGCGGAGACGTTCGCGTCGGTGGGGACGCTCGCGGTCGCCGGCCGCACGGATGCCGGCGTCCACGCGCTCGGGCAGGTCGTCTCCGTCGACGTCGAGGGCGGCCCTCCGCCCGAGCGGGCCGCCGAGGCGCTCAACCCGCGCCTGCCCGACGAGGTCACCGTCGTGACGGCCGGGGAGGCGCCGGCGCGATTCCACGCGCGGCACTCGGCTCGCTCGCGCAGCTATCGCTACCGGCTGTTCACACGCCGCACGCCGTCTCCGTTCGAGACGAGGCGGAGCTGGTGGACACCACGCGCGCTCGACGCGGAACGGCTCGCGGCCGCGGCCGCCCTCCTCGCCGGTGAGCACGACTTCCGCGCCTTCACGCCGACGGAGACTCAGCACGAGGTCTTCGTCCGTGTCGTCGAGCGGGCGGAGTGGATCCGCCGTGGCGATCATCTCGACTTCGAGATCGAGGCGGACAGCTATCTCCGCCACATGGTGCGGACGCTCGTCGGGACGATGCTCGAGCTGGAACCCGACGCGATCGCGCCGCTCCTCGAGGGTCGAACCCGCAGCGAGGCGGGCGCGACTGCGCCTCCGTGGGGTCTGTACCTCGTCTCGGTCCGCTACGAGGCCTCGTAACAGACTGTTACGAGGCCCGAGGTGCGCGGTCCCTGAGGCGGTGCGCCGGCGCCGCGAAGATGCGGTCGGCGATGGCCGCGGGCGGCATGGTGCGGAACACGACCGCGGCCGCCACGGTCGAGACCCCCGGCGGCGAGGCGCGCCGGAACCGGCGTGCGAGGTGCACGAGGACGCGCACCTGCTCGTAGCTCGGCTTGGGAAGCGACATCCGGGCTGCGGCGGCACCGACGAGCCGGTTGATCTCGGCGATCGGGGCCCGTCTCCGCGAGAGCCGCTCGATCTCGTCGAGGAGGCGAAGCTGGATCCGCGGAGCGAACTCGAGCATGCCTCGATCGTCGCCGTTCCAGGCTCACGACACCGTGCCGCCTTCCGTACGCCGCCGAAAACCTTCCACGTGACAGTCTGTTACTTGGCCAGGGAGAGCGTGAGGATCTGGTGCGGGGCGAGCTCGATCGTCCCGGGTGCGTCGCCGAGGTCGTGCTCCTCGTCGAGACGGAGCCGGCGGAGCGCGGCGCCGCGGACGGTCGCAGCGGCGGGCTCCGGCCCGGGATTCACGAGGCGGAGCACGAGCCCGTCGCCGTCCTCGGCGCCCTTGAGGCAGCTGAAGACGACGTCCCCATCGACCGCGAGCGGCGGCTCGAACGGGTCGCCGGTGAGGAAGTCCGTGCGGTAGTCCTGGCCCGACCGGACGAGTGCAGCGTCCGAGAGGTCGTCGGCGTCGAGGCGGATCGCGTACTCGAGCACGTGCGTCCCGTGGCACTGTCCCTCGGGCGTCTCGATCTCCGGCCCGGCGGCGACCGGCCGAGTCGCCATCCCGGCTGGACGGGAGATCGTGCCGACGCAGCGGAGCAGCGTCAGCCGAAGCCCGTCGGGTCCCGCCTCGTACTCGGGCAGCCCCTTGGGAAGGAGCGCGAGCGGGCCGAGCGCCACCGTGCCGAGCGTGTGCGCCGTCCGCACGGGCGGCTCGACCCAGTCGGCTCGGGGAGCGGGAGGCACCAGCGGCCGGTGGACGACGGCGAACTGGCTCTCCGCGCGCACCTCGTGGTCGCCGGCTGCGACCGGGAAGAGCACGCGCAGGCGGTGGTCGTCGGCACCGTTCTCCACGGTCGTCCGAAACTCGACGCGGTCGAGGCCGCGGACGACCCTGACCACAGTTTCGATCCGCACTCCCGGCAGCTCGTACTCGAGGGCCAGCTCGTGGACGAGACCGTCGTCGCGGACGACGCGCGCGCCCGCGAACGCCGCGCGGCGCGGCGGGCCGCCCGGGCAGAACGTGTAGAGGTCGCCGACGTCCGGCTCGTCCTCGAGCACGTGGAGGCCCCCGAGCCGGCGGCCGCTGCGCAGGTCGGTGACCGTGAGCGTGCCGTCGCCTGCAGCCCCGACCCGGAGCAGCTCGTCGGGGGCCGGGAGCGGCTGCGCCCGCCGCCCCTCGAACCCGTCCAGCTCGACGAGCGCATCGCCGACCAGCCGGACGCGCCGGTAGGGAAGCGGGTTCACGAGCGCGCCGCCGACGCCGAGCGCCTGCCGCTCGACGAGCTCCAGCGTCCGGTCGAGCTGCTCGTAGCGGACGAGCATGTCGCGGTGCACCTCGTCGCAGGAGCACCCGCAGATCGAGTCGTGGGGATGGTTGCGGAGCAGGTCGCGCCACGCGAGGCGCACGTCGGCCCCCGGGAACGGCGTCCCCTCCCGCAGCGAGCGCAGGGCCGCCACCGCCTCGGCGGCGAGCAGCCGCCGCTCCGCGCGCTCGTTCGCCTGCTTCAGGTACAGGCGCGACGAGTTCACGCCGCGCAGGACGTTCTGGAGCCGGCTGCCGACCAGCTCGCCCTCGTGGACGGGCAGCCCCTCGCCGTCCGGGGTGAAGTCGGAGTAGCGGCCGATCCGGAACTCCGTACCGAACCTCTCGGCGAGCGCGCCGCAGACCTCCGGCAGCTCCGGCTCGATCGGCAGGTGGTCGGAGCCGTTCGCGAGCAGGATCGTGTCCTGCCCGGCCCGCCGGATGAGCTCGCCGAAGCGGGCGACGATCCCCTCGACGCGCTCCGCCGCGTCGTCGTACCAGCCGAGCCGCGCGAAGTTGTCGTAGTGCGGCAGCATCTGGCACGCGGTCACCTCCGCGTCGCCGGCCCGCCAGCGGAAGACGACGCCGACGTCGACGAGCTCGTCGCCGAGCCCGCGCGAGAAGAGGAACGTCTGGAGGTCGAATCCGGCGAGGATCTGCGGCAGCTGCGCCGGATGGCCGAAGCTGTCCGGCTCGTAGCCGGCGCCGCTCGGCTCGACGCCGAAGCGGCGGCAGACGCGGCGGCCGAGCAGGAGGTTGCGGACGAGCGACTCCCCGCCGACGAGGATCTCGTCCGGCAGGACGTACCAGGGGCCCGCCTCGAGCCGGCCCGCCCCGAGCAGCGCACGCAGCCGCGACTCATGCTCGGGCCGTACCTCGACGTAGTCCTCGAGCAGGATCGCCTGGCCGTCGAGCGTGAACGTCGGGAATCCAGGATCGCGCTCGAGCGTGTCGAGGATGCCGTCGACCGTCTCGCCGAGCCGCAGCCGGAACTGCTCGAAGGGCAGGTACCACTCCCGGTCCCAGTGCGTGTGCGGGACGACGAGAAAGTGGAAGTCGGAGATCTCGGGCACTCTCCGGGAGCGTACTGCCGCGTGGATACGATCAGCCGCGATGCGTTTCCCCATCGTTCTCTTCGACCTCGACGGCACCGTCGTCGACTCCGGGTCGATCATCCTCGCTTCGATGCGGCACGCGACGCGCGAGGTGCTCGGACGCGAGTACTCCGACGCGGAGCTGATGCACGCCGTCGGTGGGCCGGGGCTCGAGGCGCAGATGGCGGCGCTCTCGCCGGAGCACGTCGACGAGCTCGTGCGCGTCTACCGCGCGCACAACGAGCCGCTCCACGACGAGCTCGAGGCGTTCGCCGGCATGGAGGACGCGCTCGCGCGCCTGCATGCCGAGGGGCGACGGCTCGGCGTCGTGACGGCGAAGCGCCGTTCCACCGTCGAGCTCGCATTCGCGCGCGTCCCGCTCGCCCATCTCTTCGAGACGGTCGTCGGCGGTGACGAGACCACGAACCACAAGCCGCACCCGGAGCCGCTTCTGCTCGCTGCCGCACGCATGTCCGCCGACCCGGCCGAGACGGCGTACGTCGGCGACTCGCCGTTCGACATGCGCGCCGCGAAGGCCGCCGGGATGCACGCGATCGCCGTCACGTGGGGCCGCATCCACGACCGCGCCCGACTCGAGGCGGAGGCTCCGGACGGTGTCGTCGACACCGCAGAGGAGCTCCTTGCCCGGCTCTGACCCGGCAGCCCGCGCCGCCGAGTTGCGCGAGCTGCTGAACCGGGCGCTCGTCGCCTACCACGTCGAGGATGCGCCGCTGATGGACGACGCGGCCTACGACGTCCTCTACGACGAGCTCGCCGCAATCGAGTCCGACCATCCCGAGCTCGTCACCCCGGATTCGCCGACCCGCCGTGTCGGCGCACCGCCCTCCGACCGGTTCCACAAGGTGCGCCATCTCACGCCGATGGGCTCGCTCGACAAGGTCACGACCGACGAGGCGATCGTCAAATGGGCCGACGACGTGCGCAAGCGCCTCGGCGGCGAGGAGCCGGTCGCCTACGTCCTCGAGCCGAAGATCGACGGCTCCGCGATCAACCTCGTCTACGAGGACGGCGTCTTCGTCCGTGGCGAGACTCGCGGCGACGGCGTCGAGGGGGAGGACGTCACGCCGAATTTGCGCACGATCGGGGCGATCCCGTTGCGGATGCGGCTGCCGGAGGGCGAGACGCCGCCCGCCGTGCTCGAGGTGCGCGGCGAGGTCTACATGCCGCTCGCCGGCTTCCGGGCCGCGAACGAGCGGCTCGCCGCCGAGGACAAGGCGACATGGCCGAACCCGCGCAACGCGGCCGCCGGCTCGCTCCGTCAGAAGGACTCGACGGTCACCGCGCAGCGTCCGCTCTCGATCTGGATCTACGGCGCCGGCGCCCGTGACGACCTCGCGCGTCTCGAGACCCACTCGGAGACGCTCGCCTGGCTGCGCGAGCGCGGCTTTCCCACGAACCCGTTCGCCGAGCGCGTCACCTCCGTCGAAGAGATCGCGGAGCGCTGCCGCGCCTGGGAGCAGCGCCGGGCCGGGCTCGACTACGAGATCGACGGGCTCGTGATCAAGGTCGACTCGTACGACCAGCAGGACCGGCTCGGCGCGCTGCACGGCCGCCCGCGTTGGGCCCGCGCCTTCAAGTGGGCGCCGCTGACCGCGGTGACGCGCCTGAACGAGATCCGGATCCGCGTCGGCCGCACCGGCGCGCTCAACCCGTGGGCGCTGCTCGAGCCGGTCGAGGTCGGGGGCGTCACCGTCTCGCGCGCGACCCTCCACAACGAGGAGGACATCAACCGCAAGGGGATCCGCGAGGGCGACGACGTGATCGTCCAGCGGGCCGGGGACGTGATCCCGCAGATCGTCGGCCCTGCGGGCGAGCACCGCGCCGGGACGAGGCCGTTCCGGATGCCTTCCCGCTGTCCGCTCTGCGGGGTCGAGGTCGTCAAGCCCGAGGGAGAGGCGATGCACCGCTGCCCGAACCGGGCCTGCCCGTCGCGCGGCCTCGAGTCGCTGAACAACTGGGTGATGGCCGCGGCCGACATCGACGGGGTCGGCGAGCAGACGGTGCGCCGGCTCTGGGATCTGGGGCTCGTCCGCTCGATCCCCGAGCTCTACCGGCTGACCGCCGAGCAGCTGCTCGAGCTCGAGGGCTTCGCGGAGGTTTCGGCCGGCAATGCGATCGAGGCGATCCAGGCGTCCAAGACGACGGCGACGTTCTCGCGTGTCCTCTTCGGGCTCAACATCCCCGAGGTGGGCTGGGTGACCGCGCAGACGCTCGCGCGCCATTTCGGCGACGTGCAGCGGTTGCTCGACGCGACCCAGGAGGAGCTGCAGGAGATCGAGGGGATCGGGCCGGAGCGCGCGGAGGCCCTCGTCGAGTGGGCGCGCGACGAGGACAACCGCGCGCTCGTCCAGGAGCTGCGCGACCTCGGGCTCCGCTTCGAGCTCGCCGACGAGGAACGCCCGGCGGAGGGGCCGCTCACCGGGCGGACGTACGTGATCACGGGCACGCTGGAGGGCTTCACGCGCGACGAGGCGAAGGCGGCGCTCGAAGCCCGCGGCGCGAAGGTCACCGACTCCGTCTCCTCGAAGACGGCGGGGGTCGTCACCGGCGAGGAGCCGGGCGCCTCGAAGCTCGCCAAGGCCGAGAAGGCGGGCGTCCCGCTTCTCACCGAGCAGGACCTCCGCGCCCTGCTCGCGGGCTAGACGCCGGCATTGCCGCGAAGCGGTCCTGCGCGAGCTCCGACGACGTCGTCGCGACCGGCCAGCCGTTCTGGACGACCGAGAAGACGTCGCGGTCTCCGACGAAGCCCGAGAGGGCGGAGGCGTTCGACGTCGAGCCGGTCTTCGCGCGGACGACGCCGCGCGCGGGGCCGCTGCGCATCCGGCCGGCGAGCGTGCCCGTGCGGCCCGCGACCGGAAGGGCCGCTAGCAGCTCCGGGCGCACGTCCGGGTCGTCCCACATCGCACGCAGGAGCGAGACGAGCGCCGCGGGCGTCCAGCGGTCGAGGAGCACCGCGGCGATGACGCGGGCGCGGCAGGGCACGGAGCCGTCCATTGTTGGAAGCATGGTCGTGATCGTCAAGGGCCATGGGCCGTCGCGGCCGCGAAGATGGGCCG
>DATFMW010000228.1:0-4777 GCA_035266765.1 Gaiellaceae bacterium
TGCTTTCGACGGTGGCGCGGGCGGCCTCGATGTAGCGGAAGTCCGTGAAGAGGCGGACACGTTCCGGCTCGACGAGAATCGCGGCGTTCGAGCTCTCGAAACCGGAGAGGTAGCGCACGTTGACCGGGTTCGTGACGAGCAGCGGCTCCTCGAGGGATGCGCTCAGGTGGGCGATGCGGTCGGTCATTGGTGCTCCTTGAGGTATTCGAGGGCCATCCGGTAGCCGTCGGGCCCGTGCCCGACGAAGCGTGCGGCGACGAGGTCGCGGATCACGGAGATGCGCCGCCATTCGTCGCGCTCGTCGACGTTCGAGAGGTGCACCTCGACGACCGGGACGGTCAGCGGCTCGAGCGCGTCGTGGATCGACCAGGCGTAGTGCGTCCACGCTGCCGGGTTGACGACGACGCCGTCGACGGTGTCGTAGGCGTCGTGGCACCAGTGGATGAACTCGCCCTCGCTGTTCGTCTGCCGGCATTGCACGGTCAGCTCGAACTCGCGCGCCCACTCGTAGATGCGGCTCTCGAGCTCGGCGATCGAGAGCCCCCCGTAGATCGTGGGGTCGCGGCGGCCGAGCATGTTGAGGTTGACGCCGTTGAGGACGAGCACCCGCACTGCCGCGACTCTATCCCGCGATCAGCTCGTCGAGCGCGCGCCGTGCGTCGGTGGCGTCGACCGTGACGTCGGTGCGCGGGCCGTCGTCGCCGAGCAGGACGAGCCGCAGCTCGCCGCCGACTGCCTTCTTGTCGCGGTGCATCGCCTCCCACGCGTGCTCACGGTCGACGCGCACCTTGCGCGGGTGGAGAACCTCCTCGACCGGGGCCGTGTCCCGCCCCGAGAGGCGGAGCGCCGCGAGCAGGCCGAGCGCAACCGCGTGGCCGTGCGTCACGTCCTGGTAGTGCGCGGCCGCCTCGAGGGCGTGCGCGAACGTGTGGCCGAGGTTGAGGATCTTCCGTTCCGCCTCGTCGTACGGGTCGCGCAGGCAGACGGCAGCCTTGAACGCGGCGCAGCGGCGGACGAGCTCCGCGTCCGGCAGCTCCCAGAGCGCCTCGCCGGCGAGGAGGCCCGTCTTCACGGCCTCGGCCATCCCCTCGAGCCGTTGCGCCTCCGGCAGCGTCGTCAGCAGGCCCGGGTCGATCACCGTCCGGCCGGGCCAGTGAAACGCACCGACGAGATTCTTCCCCTGCGGCAGGTCGATCGCCGTCTTGCCGCCGATCGCGGCGTCGACCTGGGCGACGAGGCTCGTCGCGACCGGTACCCAGGCGATCCCGCGCAGATAGACGGCCGCGGCGAAGCCGGCGGCGTCGGTCGTGCAGCCGCCGCCGAGCGCGACGATCGTGCCGCGCCGGTCGAGGCGGAGCTCTTGCCAGAGCCGGTCGAGCGCGGCGAGCGTCTTCGCCTCCTCCCCGGGTGGGAGCTCGTGGGTCTCGGCGAGGCGTGAGCCGAGCGCGAGCTGCGCGTCCATGCCGTGGATGCCGGCGACGTGCGGGTCGGAAACGAGCGCGACCGGGCCGTCGCCGGGAACGAGCTCGCCGAGGCGCTGGAGCGCGCCGCGCTCGACGCGGACGCCGGCGGCGGCGAGGATCGCGTCGTCGGCGTCCCGGGCGACGACATCCGCGACCGCGCGGTAGACCGGGGAGCGCTGGTCGTGGAGCGCGAGGAAGGCGGCACGTTCCTGGGCGAGCGGCCGATCGCTTCCCTGCACGCGCTCCCAGGCCGTCTCCGCATCGACGTCGAGGAGCACGGTGACGGCATGCTTGCGGAGCGCGGCGCGGACGGCCTGGCGGGTGACGGCGCCGCCGCCGAGCGCGAGCACGGCGGGGTGCGGGTCGCGGAGTGCGGAGACGGTGGCGGCGGCCTCGCGGACGCGGAACGCCTCCTCTCCCTCGGCGGCGAAGAAGCTTGCAATCGACGTGTTCAGGGACAGCTCGACCTCGCGGTCGACGTCCCTGAACGGGCGCCCGGTGCGACGCGCGATCTCCTCCCCGAGCGTCGTCTTGCCGGCGCCCATGAACCCGACGAGCGCGACATGCCTGCTCGGGACAGTCATGTCCGCTCCGGCCATGGCCCGACCTCTGAGGCCGGGGTGGTGACGTCAGTCACGCGACATGCCTCTGTGCAGGGGGAACACCTGGCGGCCTGTCTCTCGGAGCCATGGCCCGGTCTCTGAGGACCGTCACGAGACCGTCACGGGAGCCGCGGCGACCAATCGAGCCGCTCCAGGTAGGCGCGCCAGGCGGCGACGAAGTCGCCGAGGGCGTCGCCGCCGAACTTCTCCCGGGCGGCGCAGGCGAGCTCCCACGCGACCGCGGCCTCCGCCACGACCGCGAGCGCCTCGACCGCCGACACGTCGCTCCGCTCGACGAGCGCCGTTGCCGGCTCGCCCGTCGCGAGGTCGACCGAGGCGAGCGGGCGCATCAGCGTCGGCAGCGGCTTCATCGCCGCCCGGACAACGACCGTCTCACCATTCGACATGCCGCCCTCGAGACCGCCCGCGTGGTTCGTCCTGCGGTACAGCCCGCGCTCGTCACGATAGATCTCGTCGTGGGCCTCCGAGCCGCGGAGACTCGCGAGCGCGAGCCCGTCGCCGATCTCGACGGCCTTCACCGCCTGGATGCCCATCAGCGTCGCCGCCAGCCGGGCGTCGAGCCGGTCATCCTTGCGCGCGTACGAGCCGAGCCCCGGCGGCACGCCCGTCGCGCGCACCTCGACGATGCCGCCGAGCGTGTCCTTGTCCTTCCGGGCCGCGTCCACGGTCGCCGGATCCGCGCCCGCCTCGGGCAGCGCCTCGCCCGCGACCGCGACGCCGATCTCCGCGAGCAGCGCTTTCGCGACCGCGCCCGCCGCGACGTGGACGGCCGTGTGCCGGGCCGACGCGCGCTCGAGCGCGTTCCGCACGTCATCGTGCTCGTACTTCTGGACACCCGCGAGATCCGCGTGCCCGGGCCGAGGCAGCGTCACGGGCTTCGTCCCCTTGCCCTTCGGCTCCCCCTCGGGCGGCCACGGGTTCATCCCCCAGGTCCAGTTCTTGTGGTCGCGGTTGCGGACGACGAGCGCGAGCGGCGTCCCGAGCGTCCGCCCCTGCCGCAGACCCGCGAGCACCTCGACCTCGTCGGTCTCGATCTGCTGGCGCGGCGAGCGCCCGTAGCCCTGCTGGCGCCGCCGCAGGTCGGCGTCGATCGCCGCCCGGTCGAGCGCGAGGCCCGCCGGCAGCCCGGAGAGGATCGCGACGAGGGCAGGCCCGTGCGACTCACCGGCGGTTGCGAGATCGAGCGTCACGGCTGCAAGCCTAGAGCGCGGCGCATGACGTCGACCGGGGCAGTGGCGCCCGTCCAGCGCTCGAAGCTCGCCGCGCCCTGCCGGACGAGACCCTCGAGCCCGTTCACGACCTCGCAGCCGGCCGCCCGCGCCGCCGCGACGAGCGCCGTCTCCGCCCCACCCGCGTACGCGAGCTCCACGACAGCCTGGCCCGCGTGCGGCTCCACGAGGAGCTCGTCCCGTACCGGTGTCGCATTCACGATCAGGTCGCACCCCGCCGCGTCCGGCGGCCAGGCCCCCCGCCGCGAGAACTGACGCACCTCACCGTGCAGGCCCGGCAGCAGCGCCTCAGCCGCGCCGCCCGCACCGATCAGACACACGCGCTCGGACGCGATCCCCGCAACGATCTCCTTGTCCGTGTTGAAGCCGAGGATCCGCCCCTCCGCGAAGACAAGCGTGTTCACCGCCAGCCCCTCCGCCTCGTCGCAGAGCGCCGCCGCCGCGCGCTTGTGCGGGATCGTCACGTTTGCGCCCACCCAGCCGCCGGCTGCGAGCCGCCGCACCTCCCGCTCGAAGTCCTCCGGGAGAACGTCGAGCGCCGAATACTCCCAGTCGAGCCCGACCGCCGCGAAGGCGGCGTTCTGCATCCGCGGCGAGAGCGAGTGCGCAACGGGATGGCCGAGCAGGACGACGCGCCTAGTAGCCATACGCCTGCTCGTGGTTGACGAAGTCCTGGAACGAGCTCGTGAAGTAGTGGTGCCGGTGATCCGGCTTGCGGACGAAGTACAGGTAGTCGGTCCGGGCCGGATGCGCAGCGGCCCGGATCGACGCGAGCCCGGGGTTCGCGATCGGCGTCGGCGGCAAGCCGAGGTGCTTGCGCGTGTTGTACGGGTTGTCGGTCGCGAGCTCGGACTGCGTCAGCGACTGCGTCGGCGGCACGCCGAGGCCGTACCGGATCGTCGCGTCGATCCCGAGCGGCATGCGCGCGCGCAGCCGGTTGTAGATCACCGAGGCGATCTTCGCCCGCTCCGAGGGCACCTCCGCCTCACGCTCGACCATCGACGCGATCACGAGCACGTCGTACGGGGTCAGGTTCTTCGAGCGCGCGTAGCGGAGGTTCACGGTCTTCCAGTTCGCGTGGAACGCGGCGAGCTGGGCCTTCACGAGCTGCGCGGAGGTCGTCTTCGCGAGGAAGTCGTACGTAGCCGGGAAGAGAAAGCCTTCGAGCGGCCGCTTCGTCGAGCCGAAGCCCGCAATCCGCCGCGGCCCCGTCGCGGCGAGGTAGGCCTTCCGGGAGAGCTTCGGACGCACGCCGCGCTCGGCGTGGGCGATCTTCGCCACGGCCTGCACCCGGTCGGCCATCTGGGCGCGCGTGAAGCCCTCGGGGAAGACGACCCGGAACGGCTTCGGCGGCGGGACGGTCGCCGTCGTCGCCGGCTGGGCGTGCTTCCGACCCGTCACGAGCGAGACCGCCCCGTAGGCGACGAACGCGATGCCGAGGACGACGCCGGCGACCGCGAAG
>DATFMW010000229.1:0-6175 GCA_035266765.1 Gaiellaceae bacterium
CCGGCCGGGGAGACGGATCGGCGGAAGATCACGTCGGGTGAGCTCTCGGCGAGCAGCCGGAACCACTCCTCGCTCTCGCGCAGCGCAGCATCCACACGGCGCTGCTCGGTGATGTCGCGGCTCGTGACGAGGACGCCGCGGATGGCGGGATGGTCGACGAGGTTCTGACCGGTCGCCTCGAGCAGCCGCCACGAGCCGTCCCGATGGCGGGCACGGAACTCGACCGTCTCGACCGTGCCCGGCGTCGGGATGCCCTCGGCGAGCGTCCGAGCGACGAGCAGGACGTCGTCGGGGTGGATGTTCTCCAGTCCGCTCGAGCCGATGTACTCCTCCGGCGCGTAGCCGAGCACGCGGGTGAGCGCATCGTTCACGTAGCTGACGATCCCCTCGGGGTCGACGATCATGACGATGTCGAACAGCTGGGCGGCGACGTTCCGGAATCGCTGCTCGCTCGCCTGCAGCTCCTCCCGCGCTCCTGCACGGTCGGTCACGTCGCGCGAGGTCGTGACGACACCGCGTACCGCCGGGTTGTCGAGGAGGTTCACGCCGATCGCCTCGACGACGCACCACGAGCCATCCTTCCGTCGCAGCCGCATCTCCCGCGTCTCCGACCTTTCCGGCCCCAGCAGCCCGCTCTCCACCGAGTCGGCGAGCGTCTCCCGGTCGTCGGGGTGGACGAGCTCGAGCGCGTCGCGGCCGAGGAGCTCCGGCGGTGTGTGGCCGAGCATCCGCTCGACCGAGGGGCTCACGTAGCGGAACACACGGTCGGCGTCCTGGATCGTGACGAGGTCGAAGCCGCGCTCGGTGAGCGCCCGGAACCGCGCCTCCGTCTCCGCGAGCTCGGCGCGCGACCGCTCGATGGCGTGCCGTGCGGCCAGCTCGGTCTCGTGCGCCCGCTCGAATTCCTGCATTCCCAGCACGAGCCGCAGGACGACGAGCCCGATCAGGATCGTTGCGAGTCCGGCCTCTCCCCACGACAGGCTCTCGCCGACCGCGACGTCGTAGAAGATCAGGCCGATCGCGGCGACGGTCGCCGCGACGAGGCCGGCGCGCCTCCACGCAGCGTGCCGGAGGAGCCCCCGGTCGGCTCCGGTCGTCAGCTCGCCCGTCCGGAGCGCGGCCGCTCCGAAGAGCACATACGCGCAGAGCCAGCCCGCGTCGACCGCGGAGCCGGACGAGAAGGAGGCGAACGACGCCGAGTAGAGGACGTCGGCGACGAGGAACGACACCAGCCCGACTCCGAGCAGGCGGATCCACGCCTGACGCCACCCGCCGACGGCGAGGAAGAGGCCGAAGGCGGCGAGGACGAGGATGTCGCCGGCCGGATACATCAGGAGGACGGCGTGCCCGAGCGCCGTCAGGCCGGCCTCGTGGATCTGGGCGTCGAAGACCGGGCCCCACGCGAGCAGGGCGACGCCCGTCGCGTACACGCTTGCGTCGATCAGGTCCGGGAGCGACAGCGCGCGCCTGAGCTGCCTCGCGAAGCCGACCGTGCCGGCCGCGAGCAGGACGTAGCTCGAGAGGTAGAAGATGTCCGAGTAGTACGGAACCGGGATCTCGCGGCTCGAGATCTCGAGGTAGGCGTTGTTGATCGCGTCGCCGGTGACGTTCGCGAAGACGCCCGCGGCGAACAGGTACCAGGCACTCGCCGTCGGCGGCCGCCGCAGCCGCGTTGCGGCGACGATCACCACGACTGCGCTGTAGCCGATCGCATCCCAGACGAGCATCTGGGCGAACGACCCGACCACGAAGTACACGGCGACCGCGAGCGCGCCCAGGCCGAGGAACAGGTGGGAGAGCCCGGCAGACTTCCAGGCGTCCGTACGACGCGCTCGGGGATTCTTCGCTCGCATCGGCTCCTGAAGCAGGCCTCGTTGCATTCGTAGCGTTGCCGGTTCGTTGCCCAGCGGCATCAGGGGTGTCTCCGAGGAGTGTTTCGGCGTACTACTGGGTCCGGTGCGCGTCGCATCGGCATGCACGTGGGCGCCGCGCCGAGCGGCGCTGCGGTCGACTACTGCCGGGTCGCGCGGCGCAGCGAGACGTAGAGCACGACCACGACCGCGGGCGGGAGGAGCCACCAGGCGGCGACCTTCTCCGCGGCGAGCACGGCCGTCGCGCCGATCGCGACCGCCACGCCGGCGGCGGCGAGCCAGTCGTCGCCGACGACGAAATCCCACCAGAAGCGTCCGAAGCCGACGACCTTGCTCACGCCTCGGCCCCCGCGGCGGTCAGCGTCGTCCGCCGCTGGCGGCGCAGCAGCGCCACGAGCAGCGCCGACGACGCGCACACGAAGACGAGCACGCCCGGCAGCGACGCGTCGGCGCCGGGCCAGTGCGCGCCCGCGCCCTCCGCGCCCCAGAAGATCCCGAACGTCGTCAGCATGATCCCGACCGCGAACTTCATCGAGTTCTCGGGCACCCGCGCGAGCGGTGCGCGCACGGCGATGCCGACGCCCGCGACGAGCACGAGCGCGGCCGCTGCGCCGGCCGCGGCGAGCGGGATCGATCCCTGTGTGCTCCCGAACGTGAGCACGATGAACGCCACCTCGAGCCCCTCGAGGAAGACGCCCTTGAACGAGAGGGTGAAGCCGTACCAGTCGAGGCCGGCCCGCTCGACGTGCTCGACCTCGCGCGCCTCGTCGAGCTCGCGGGCGAAGATCGCCTCCTCGTCGTGGAGCGCCTTGAAGCCGCTCGCCCGCAGGATCGCCTTCCGCAGCCACTGGAGCCCGAACACGAGCAGCAGCGAGCCGACGACGAGCCGGAGCGCGTTCAGCGGGACGACGGTCAGCGCCGGCCCGAGCGCCGCAACGACGACCGCGAGCGCGACCGTCGCGGCGCCGACGCCGGTGAGCGACGAGCGCCAGCCGCGCGCGAGCCCGGCCGCGAGCACGATCGTCAGCGCCTCGACCATCTCGACGGCGCTCGCGAGGAACGCGGAGGCGACGAGGAAGGCGGCGCTCATCGTGGAGCAGGGTACCCGGAGGGGACGGCGGCCGCGGCGGCTGTCGCGACGTCGCCCGGGTACGTGCGCAGCGCGTGGAAGAGCAGCCAGGCGCTCGCGGCAAGCGGGACGAGCATCACGACGAACGTCCACTGGAGGCCCGAGCGGCCGCCGCCGAAGACGTGGTCGGAGACGACGCCGAAGAGCAGCGGTGCGAGCGCCTGCGCGAGCGAGCGCAGCAGCGTACGCACCGCCTCCGCGCGGCCCCAGAGGAGCGGCGGCATGATGTCGAGCCGGGCGGCGTCGAGCGGCGGGTTCTGCGCCGAGAGCATCAGCACCGCCAGCATCAGGTACGGCACCGCGGTCACGACGCTGCGGGTCAGGAGCGCGGGTATGAACAGGATCACCGTCAACGTCGCGGTCACCGCCGACGTCGTGATCCGGCCGTTCAGACGGCCGCGGTGCAGCAGCCAGTCGCCGACCGCGCCGCCGGAGAGCACGCCGCCGACGGCGCCGAGGCCGATCACGAGCAGCAGCAGGTTCGCGAGCGCCTGGTTGATCCCGTACTGCTGCTTCGCGAACTCCGAGCCGAACGTCTGCATGCCGGCGAGGAAGTAGTAGCCGCACGCGCTCGAGGCGATCAGGAAGATGTTCGTCCGGATCTTGAGGACGTAGCGCGTCGCCTCGATCAGGTTGAGGCTGCGTGCGGCGTCGCCGATCACGAGCTCCGGGTCGGGGGAGAGGCCACGCTCGCGCGCGAGGCGCTGCGCGTCGGTCTCGTGCGGCAGCTCGGGTTCCTCGGGCGTGGCCGGCGCTCCGTGGCGGGCGAGCACGCCTCCGCCGCCGCGTTTCGGCTCGGGCAGGCGGAACACGAGCCAGGCGAGCACGAACGCCGGCAGCGCAAGGATCACGAACGCGGCCCGCCACGAGAGCGCTGCGATGTCGCCGGTGACCGCGAAGCCGAAGCCGGCCCCGAGCAGCTCGCCCGTGAGGATGAAGCCGTAGATGCGGCCGCGCTCGTTGCCGCCGAAGTAGTCGCCGACGAGGGACGCGACGAGCGGGCCCGCCGCCGCCGTGACGGCGCCGAGGAAGAGACGCGCGAGCAGCAGCTCGTCGAAGTTCGACACCGCCGCGCTCCAGAGCATCGCCGCGCCCCAGAGCACGATCGCGGCCCCGAGCGTCCGCGTGCGGCGTACCCGGTCGGCGAGGACGCCGAACGGCAGCGTCGCCGCCGCGCCGACGAGCGAGGTGACTGCAACGAGCAGGCCGATGTCGGTGTTCGAGATGTGGAGGCCCGCGCGCAGCGCGGTCGCCGACGCGCCCACGGTCGCCGCGTCCGCACCCGAGAGCCCGAGGACGCACGCGAGCAGGACGATCACGCGCTTCCGCTCGGCGCCGCCCAGCACGACCGTCAACCGGTCGGACGCCGACCCGGCCGCCCACGACGCGAGCGCCATCAGGTCGCCGAGGATCCGCGCGATCCTGCTCTCGCCTTCCCCCGTCATGCCCGCAATGGTCGCAGCGCGGGCGGCGCTCCGCGCGGAGGCTCTCGTTCAGACGTCGCGGCGGCGGAGCAGCACGGCTGCGATCGCGAGCACGAGCGCGCAGTACCCGACGAAGAGCAGCCCGCCGCCCGCCGGCGAGAGCGTGTGGGGCGCGTGCTGGAGCGAGAACAGCTGACGACCCGCCTCGCTCGGCAGGTACTCGCTGATCGCCTGGTTCCAGCTCGACGGCAGGATGTTCAGGAGCGGCGGGATGACGAAGAAGATGCCCGCGAACGTGGCGATGCCGCCCGCGGTATTCCGGAGGATCGCGCCGATCCCGAGCGCGAAGACGCCGACGAGCATCACGTAGACGGCGCCGCCGACGAGCGACCGGGCGACGCCCGGCTGCGAGAAGGAGATCTGGAGGATGTGGTGGCGGTCGAGGATCGCCTGGCTCGCGAAGAAGCCGATCAGCACGGCCGGCACCATCAGCACGAACGAGATCGCCGCGTAGTTCGCGACCTTCGCCCACAGCACCGGCAGCCGCTTCGGCACCGCGCTGAACGTCGCGCGGATCATCCCGGTCGAGTACTCGCCCGTGATGACGAGCACGCCGAGCACGGCGATTGCGAGCTGCGCGACGTTGACGCCCGCGAGCGCGATGTCGAGCGGTGCGCGGTGCGCGCGCTCCCCGGGCGACATGTGGCCCCAGCGGGCCGAGGTCACGAACGCGAACAGGACAGGGAACGCCATGGTGAGCAGGAGCCCGACGAGGAGCGACCACGCGGACGAGCGCACCGAGCGGAGCTTCGTCCACTCGGAGCGGAGCACATGGAGCTGCGTGACGCGGCCGGTCGCCTCGAGTCGCGGGACGTGGACCGTGGGGGAGACGGCGTTCACGCCGCGGCCTCCTCGGCGACCGGTTCCCCGTCGAGCAGCGTCGCGAACTCGACGTCGTCGCGCGTCAGCTCCATGAACGCGTCCTCGAGCGATGCCTGCTGTGGCGCCAGCTCGTGGAGCGCGATCCCCTCGCCGGCGGCGAGGTCGCCGATCTGCTCCGCCGTCAGGCCGTGCACCTCGACGGCGCCGCGCTCGCGCTCCTCGAAGGAGACCTCCGGGCGGGCGAGCAGCGAGCGGAGCCGCTCGAGCTCGGGTGAGCGGACGAGCACGACCTTCTGCGAGGCGCGCGCGACGAACTCGTCGGTCGTCGTGTCCGCGATCAGCTTGCCGCGCCCGATCACGATCAGGTGGTCGGCGGTGAGCGCCATCTCGCTCATCAGATGCGAGGAGACGAAGACCGTGCGGCCCTCGGCGGCGAGCTGCTTGAGCAGGTGGCGAATCCAGTGGATGCCCTCCGGGTCGAGCCCGTTCACCGGCTCGTCGAGGATGACCGTCTGCGGGTCGCCGAGCAGCGCGGTCGCGACGCCGAGCCGCTGGCCCATGCCGAGCGAGAACTGGCCGGCGCGCTTGCGCGCGACCTCGTGCAGGCCGACGAGATCGATGAGGTCGGCGACGCGGCGCTTCGGGATTCCGTGCGTCTGCGCGAGAGTCAGGAGATGGTTGTACGCGGAACGGCCCGTGTGGACAGAGCGTGCCTCGAGCAGCGCGCCCACCTCGTGCAGCGGCGCAGCGTGCTCGCGGTAGTGGCGGCCGTTCACGGTCACGTCGCCGCCCGTCGGCGCGTCGAGACCGAGGATCAGGCGCATCGTCGTCGACTTGCCCGAGCCGTTCGGCCCGAGGAAGCCGGTCAC
>DATFMW010000230.1:0-7178 GCA_035266765.1 Gaiellaceae bacterium
CGCCGCCGCAGAGCTCGGCGGCGGCGGCCGGGTCGCGGACGCCGTTCGGGCAGGAGACGACGCCGTCGTTCCAGGCGGCGAGCATCATGTTCTGGGCGCAGCGGCCGACGTCGAAGCCGCCTGCCTCGCCGACGATCGCGACGACGAGCGCCGCGGTGCGGACGTTGTCGGGCGCATAGACGGCGTCGGCGAGCTGCTGCTGCGCGGCCTCGACGACGACGAACTCCCAGCGCTGCGTGTTGCGCGAGCTGCCGGAGAGGCGGCCCGCGTCGAGGATCCTCGCGACGACCTCGTCGGGGATCGGCGCGTCCACGTAGGCGCGCACGTCGCGCTTGGAGGCAATGGCGAGGTACGCATCCACGAGAGGCATCGTGCCGGACCGGGACGTGTCCTCGCGGGCCATGTCCCGTGACCAGGTCACGGGACATGGCCCGCGAGGACATGGCTCCTCGGGATACGTCCGGCCCCGCGCCCGACCTGCGCGGGCGCGGCTCGCGGCGCCATGCCACTCAGGCGCGTGTGCCGGCTCCGCCGGCACACGCGTTCCGCGAGCCGGAAAGCAACGCGGGGCGAAGCGGCGACGACTAGTTCCGCAGGAAGGACGGCACGTCGATGTCGCCGCCCGAGTCCTGGCGGAGCGGCGTCGGCGTGTACGAGCGCGTGCGGCGGCCGCGGCCGCCGATCCCGGTTGCGACGACGGTGACCCAGACCTGCCCGGCCAGCCGCTCGTCGACGGTCGCGCCGAAGATGATGTTCGTGTCGTCGGTCGCGCTGCCGCGCACGACCTCGGCGGCCTCGTTGACCTCCATCAGGGTCATGTCCTCGCCGCCGGCGACCGAGAGCAGGATCCCGGTCGCGCCGGTGATCTCCTCGTCGATCAACGGCGAGCGGAGTGCCCGCTCGGCCGCCTCCCGGGCACGGTTTTCCCCGGTCGACGAGAAGCCGATACCCATCAAGGCCGTGCCCGAGTCGGCCATGATCGTGCGCACGTCGGCGAAGTCGAGGTTGATCAGGCCCGGCATTGTGATCAGGTCGCAGATCCCCTGGACGCCCTGGCGAAGCACGTCGTCCGCGACCTTGAACGCGTCGAGCATCGAGGTCGTCTTGTCGAGCACCTCGAGCAGCCGGTCGTTCGGGATCACGATCGTCGTATCGCAGGCGCCGCGAAGCGCGTGCACGCCCTGGTCGGCCTGGCCGCGCCGCTTTGTGCCCTCGAACTTGAACGGGGTCGTGACAATCCCGACCGTGAGCGCGCCGAGATCACGCGCGATCTTCGCCACGACCGGCGCCGCGCCGGTGCCCGTGCCGCCGCCCTCGCCCGCGGCGACGAAGACCATGTCGGAGCCGCGCAGCGCGTGCTTGAGCTGGTCGTACGCCTCCTCGGCGGCGCGGCGGCCGACGTCCGGCTCCGCGCCGGAGCCGAGACCCTGCGTCAGCTCGCGCCCGATGTGGATCTTCACGGGCGCGTCGCTCATGTGCAGCGCCTGGATGTCGGTGTTCACCGCGACGAACTCGACCTGGTTGATGCCGGCGTCGATCATCCGGTTGACGGCGTTGATCCCCGCCCCGCCGACACCGACGACGCGGATCACGGCGAGGTAGGCGCCGCTGTCAGGGCGCGGCGCACGGTTCAGGCGCGCGGGCTGCTCCGGGAGCGGCTCGAGATAGCGGGCGGCCGGCGGCGGCTGGGGCGCGCGCGGCGGCACCGGCGCGGGCGCCGGGGGAGGCGGTGCGGGAGCGGGCGGCTCCTGCCGGACTTCGGGCGCCGGGGCCGGCCTCGGCTCGGGAGGCGGCGCGGGCGTCGGTGCCGGCGGCTGCGGCGCAGCGGTCGGTTCGGGACGCGGCGGCGGAGCTGGCGGCGCGGACGCCTCGGCGGCGACCGACTCCTCCCAGCTCGGGACGTGCTCGACCGTGTGCTCCTCCGGCTCGGGCTGAGCCGGCGCGGTCGCGGCCTCGCCGGCAGGCGGCTCGCCCGTCTCGTCGACGCGCTTCTCGGCCTGCCGCTGCGCGGCCTCGGTCGCCCGGAAGAGCTCCGCGAGCGGGCCCTCACGCATGCTGGCGCGCCGACGCGCCATCGAGCACCTCCTTCGCCAGGTCGCGGTACATGCTCGCCGCTTCCCCGGACGGCTCGTACCCGAGCACCGACTGTCCCTTCACCGGTGCCTCTGCATACCGCACGGTCTTGCGGATCTTCGTGTTCAGGACGAGGTCGCCGAAGTTCTCCTTCAGGATCTCGATCGCCTCGCGCGAGTGCAGCAGCCGCCGGTCGAACATCGTCGGCAGGATGCCCTGGATCTCGACGACCGGGTTCAGGTTCTCCCGGATCATCGAAAGCGTGTTCTCGAGCTGGACGAGGCCGCGCAGCGAGAGGTACTCGCACTGGACGGGCACGATCACGCCGGTGGCCGCGACGAGCGCGTTGATCGTGAGCAGGCCGAGCGAGGGGGGCGTGTCGATGAGGATGAAGTCGTACTCCTCGCGCACGGGCAGCAGCGCCTTCTCGAGCGCGCGCTCGCGGCCGATCATCGAGGAGAGCGCGAGTTCGGCACCGGCAAGGTCGATCGAGGAGACGGCGACGTCGATCTCGTTCTGCCGCACGATCTCGGACACCGGCAGCTTGTGGACGAGCACGTCGAACATCGAGCGGTCGATCTCGTCCGGATTCCAGCCCTGCGACATGGTGAGGTTGCCCTGCGGGTCGAGGTCGACCGCGAGCACGCGCTGTCCCTTTTCGGCGAGCGCGACACCGAGGTTGAGCGTCGTCGTCGTCTTCGCGACGCCGCCCTTCTGATTCGCAAAGGCGATGACCCTGGCCAGAGCCGGACCCCTATCCGTCCTCGCCCGCGGGTGCGGGCGCGGTAGCAACCGCGTGAGCGCCATGGTCGCTCACCTTTCGGATCAACGTAGCAGAGTCCTCCTCCAGTAACGTCGCCCGCGTGGAACGGAAATGGCGTGCCCTCCTCATCGTCTGTGTGGCCATTTTCATGCTCCTTCTGGACATCACGATCGTCAACGTCGCTCTTCCGGATATTCAGACGGAGTTGCACACTTCCTTCACCGACCTGCAATGGGTCGTGGACGCGTACGCGCTCATGCTCGCGACGAGCGTCCTCAACGCGGGCTCGCTCGGCGACCTCCTCGGCCGCAAGCGCGTGTTCACGGGCGGCGTCGCGCTCTTCACGCTCGCATCGGCGCTCTGCGGCGCGGCGACGAGTCCGCTGTTCCTGATCCTCGCGCGCGGCGTGCAGGGGATCGGCGGCGCGATCATGTTCGCAGTCTCGCTCGCGATCCTCTCGCAGGAGTTCCACGGGCGCGAGCGCGGCACCGCGTTCGGGATCTGGGGCGCGACCGTGGGCGCCGCTGTCGCGGTCGGGCCGCTCATCGGCGGCGCGCTGACGACCTGGGTCGGCTGGCGCTGGATCTTCTACGTCAACCTGCCGATCGGGATCGCGTGCGTCGCGGGGGCGATCCGCGAGCTGCACGAGTCGCGCGACGAGGAGCACGGCGGCTTCGATGCGCTCGGCTTCGTCACGCTCACGGGCGGTCTGTTCGCGCTCGTGCTCGGCATGCTGCGCGGGAACGACTGGGGCTGGTCGAGCACGCGCCTCGTCGTCCTGTTCGCGGTGGGCGCCGCCCTGCTCGCCGCCTTCGTCGCCGCCGAGTTCCTGCAGGAGTCGCCGATGTTCGACCTCGGGCTGTTCCGGGTGCCGACGTTCACGGGCGCGCAGATCGTCGCGTTCGCGATCTCGGCGAGCATCTTCTCGCAGTTCCTCTACCTCGCCCTGTACCTCCAGAACGTGCTCGGCTACTCGCCGATCGGCGCGGGGATCCGGTTCCTCCCGCTCTCGCTGCTGTCGTTCGTGGCGGCCCCGATCGCGGGGCGCCTGTCGGCGCGGATGCCCGTGCGCGTGCTCCTCGGCGGCGGGCTCGCCCTCACCGGTCTCTCGCTGCTGCTGATGCGCGGGATCACGCCGACCTCGGGCTGGACGACTCTCCTCGCCGGCTTCCTCGTCGGCGGCGTCGGCATCGGGCTCGTGAACGCGCCGCTCGCCTCGACGGCGGTGAGCGTCGTCGAGCAGCGCAAGGCCGGGATGGCGTCGGGGATCAACAGCACGTTCCGCCAGGTCGGGATCGCAACCGGGATCGCCGGGCTCGGCGCGCTCTTCCAGGACCGGATCCGCTCCGACCTCGAGAGCGCGGCGCCCGCGGGGCGCGCCGGCGAGCTCGCACACGCGGTCGCCTCCGGGGCGACGCGGCAGGTGCTCGCGGCGATGCCCGCCGACGTGCGGGTGCAGGCGGCGGCCGCGGCGCGGGCGGCGTTCGTCGGCGGGCTGAACGAGATCCTCCTCGTCGGCGCGCTCATCGCGTTCACCGGCGCAATCCTCGGCTTCCTGCTCGTGCGCCGGCAGGACTTCGTCGCGAGCGGCGGCGCGGCGGCCGAAACCTAGGACGGCTCGCCGTCGGAGTACGCGAGCGGCTCGAGGCGCGCGATCATGCCGAGCCCGCGAAAGAAGACCTTGTTCGAGCGCGGGTAGTAGCACATGTCGTTCGGCTCCCTCGTGCCGTAGGCGAGGAACGTGAGCGGGTGCTCGCCGCTGCGGAGACAGTGCGAGATCCGCGTTCCCGCCGGCCGGGAGATCACGTGACCGCGGCGGACGGCGTGCGTCTCGCGCGGATCGGTCTGGAGCGGCGCTCCCGGCTCGGGAGGGCCCCACAGCTCGAGCGTGCCCTCGCCGTCGAGGATCACGAAGAGCTCCTCCTCGGCGGAGTGGCAGTGCGGCGGCGCACCCTCCTCGTGCGGCGGCAGCGCGACGAGGTTCAGCCCCGTACCCGTCGCGCCCGCCAGGTGGGCGAGCCGCTTCCAGACGCCGCCGTGGTCGCCCTCGACGTCGCCGGCCGCGACGACGTTCGCGGGCCGCTCGCCGGGCTCGCCCTGCGGGAGGCCTTGCTCGGCCTCGATCTCCCACGGGTGACGTTCCTCGAGGCCGACCCCTCGGCCCGCGAGCCACGCGATGCCGGAGCGGGGCAACAGGGCCGACTCGGCTGCGAGGCGCGGCCCGAACGCGAGCACGTCGAGCCCGCCCGGACCGCCGATGAGCGTGTGGGCGGCGCCCCCGGCACGGTGGACGACGGTGTCGCCGGGGCGGAGCTCGCAGGTGCGGCCGTCCTGCCAGAGCAGCCCGGCGCCGGCGAGGACGTGGAAGATCTCCTCCTCCCGCCGGTGCGCGTGGACGGGCGTCGAGAGCTTCCCCTCGGGCACCTCGATCCGGTTGAGGCCGACGCCGACCGATCCGGCGGCGGTGCCGAGCGCCGTCCAGCGGCCGGCGATCGGGCCGACCGCGCGTTCGCGCGGCTCGACGTCGTCCCAGTGCGTCAGCGTCACCCGGGCACTATCGCACGCGCCGCGAGCGCGTCCAGGCAGCGCTCCGCCGCCGCCACGGCGCGCGGATCCCGTTCCCGCCGCGCCCATGCGGCCGCCTCGCGGGCCAGCGCGTGCAGCTCGTCGAGCAGCGTCTCGGGCGGCGCGCCGGCGCGCTCGAGCGCCTCGATCCGCTCCAGCCTGGCAACGACCGCACGCGCTTCGTCCATGTCCCGAGGATAGGGGCGGCCCCATCACGGGACCGTGCCGGAAGCGTCAGCTCGCGCGGGCGCGCAGCTCGGCGACACCGGCCGGACGCGCCCGGAGCGCGAGCAGCGTCTGGTCGAGCTCACGCACGAGGCGGCGCCGCTCGCCGTGGAGCAGCACCTCGACGAGGAGCCGCCGGACGAGGTCGGCGGTCGGCTCGCGGAAGCGGTCGACGAGGTCGGAGCGCTCCTCCGGCGTCGCCCCGAGGAGCGCGGCGGCGCGCATCGCGGCCGCCCACGAGCCGTCGCCCTCGCCGAGCGCGGAGTCGAGCGCGTGCCGGAGCTGCTCGCTGCCGAACGGGTCGACCTGGAAGAGCGAGAGCTCCCAGCGGTCGAGCGCCTCGCCGAGCTGCGGATCCTCGTCGGCGAGCGCGAGCTGCGGCCGCAGCGACGCGGCGACGGAGGCCCGGAACGGGTCGAGCCGGGTCACCTCGCCAGGCGGCGCCGTGGCCGCGATCGGCAGCACGGGACGGACGCCGTAGGGGCGCCAGTCGAGCCGCTCGAAGAGGACGGGGCCCGCGGCGACCGGGGCCGCGGTTGCGAGGCGGAGGGCGGTGACGGCGTCGGCGAGCTCGCCCGGCGCGTCCGGGGCCTCGTTGGTTCCCTTCTCGAGCGGCCGCTCGAGCTCGAGCACGCAGAGCCGGTCAGGCTCGCGGCCGAAGTCGCGCGGTAGCAGGCCCGACGCCTCGGGCCACATCGCGGAGAGCTCGCCGGTGGCGGCGATGCGCACGCGGATCCCGTCGCCGAGCTCGATCTGCGTACCGACCGAGATGCCGACGAGCGGAGCGACGGCGCCGTAGGCGTGCCCGTCGCCGAAGAGCGACTCCTCGAGCTCCGCGTACGCACGGTCGAAGGCGTGGTCGTCCCAGTCGAAGCCGCCGCAACTCTCGGCAGTGCGGACGAGCAGGGGCACGAGGACGCTGCGGTAGAGCGCACGCGCCTCGTCGGAGCTCGCGCCCTCGTGCGCCCGCGCGAAGATGCGGGCCGCGGGCTCACGGAGGAGATCGTCGACGGCGTCGCGCACGTCGTCCCGCTCGAACAGCCGGTCGGCGCGCGCCTCGACGAACCCGCGGACGAGGGGCCGGTACTCGTAGAGCGTTGGGCGGCCGTACGTGCCGTGCTCCTCGAACGCGAACGGGAGGTCGGCGCCGGTGTCGAGATCGCGGTGGAAGACCGCGAACGCGCCGAGGCAGTAGCGGCGCAGGGTCTCGTAGAGGTTCGGCGAGCGCATCGCAACGGACCGCTTACGACGGCGAGGCGCATCCTCCTACCCCACGGCCTGGACATGGATGCCCATGGAGCGTTGGAGATGTCCATCCATGGCCATGGATATCCATGGCCAGAGCTACAAACAGGGTTGCCCAGGTTTCTTGCGCCGGGTCGGCGTCGCTGCGCTGGCAACCGGGGCACCAGTACGCCGTCCGGGGAGCCGCACCGAGCGCGTGCGAGCGGATCGTCATGCCGCAGCGACGGCACGGGCGCCCCGCGCGCCGGTAGACGTGGCGAAGCGGTCGCATCCCCTCGACGCCCGCGCGCATCAGCCCATGGGCGGC